>NZ_JASCPM010000045.1:0-38500 GCF_029960215.1 Pseudomonas sp. PS01301
CTCCCACAGATGGGAGCGCGATGTCTGTGGGAGCGGGCTCTGCCCGCGAAGGGAGCGCCGCGGTTTGTAGCCTAGCGCTTGTGGGTCAAGGCGCGGCGTTCGAATTCGACGATGCGCTGGCGATAATGCTCGATGGTCTGCGCGGTCAGCACGCTGCGCTGGTCATCCTTGAGTTCGCCGTCCAGTTCGTGGGCGAGCTTGCGGGCTGCGGCCACCATGACATCGAAGGCCTGCTTGGGATGACGCGGGCCGGGCAGGCCGAGGAAGAAGCTCACGGCACGGGTACTGAAGTGGTCGATGTCGTCCAGATCGAAAATACCCGGCTTGACCGCGTTGGCCATGGAAAACAGGATCTCGCCATTGCCCGCCATGCTTTCGTGACGGTGGAAGATGTCCATCTCGCCGAAACGCAGACCGCTCTCCAGAATGTTCTGCAGCAGCGCCGGGCCACGGAAGCCGCTTTCGCTGCGGGAAATCACGCTGATGACCAGCACTTCTTCGACCGGTGGCAGATCCTTCTCCACAGCCGGAGCACCGGTGCTGGAGAAGCCTTTGGCATCGCTGGCGAACTCTTCGTTGCTGTCACGCGCGGCTTTCATCGGCGGCTGCGGCTTGGCCGGCTTGGGCTCGCGTGGGGGTTTGGGTGGACGCGGCTCGCGAGGCTCCTTGATTTCGTCCGGCTCCACGGCCAGGTTCAAGTCGGCATGATCAGCCACGGGCTCGCGCTTGGCGCGCTTGCTGCCGCCGTCGCGTTGGGCGCTCATGGACGGCAGGTCATGCTCGTCCAGTTGCGGCTCCTTGTGATCGTCCAGCACCCGGGGCGGACCCAGCACTTCGGCGCCGGTGTCTTCGTCGGGCAGGTTGGAAAGGTTGCGATCCAGACGAAACTTGAGTTTGCCCTTGCCACCGCGCATCCGGCGCCAACCATCGAAAAGAATACCGGCAATGACAATGATGCCGATGAGGATCAGCCACTCGCGCAGACCGATTTCCATGTAATCCCGTGCCTCTAATAAAAATGCTGAAAAATAAAGGGCTTGAACCCTCTTTAAGACGTGGCGCCAACTCTATGTTCTGACAGGCGTTTTCTCCACGCGTAAATACGATGCGGTAAAACTAGCACGACCAGAAACAACTTTACACCGTCTGTCGCACATGGCTCGATTTTAACGTCGGTTTGAGGGTTTTTCAGGCCTCGACCATGGCCAGGGCCTCCTCCACATCTACCGCCACCAGACGCGAACAGCCCGGTTCATGCATGGTCACCCCCATCAATTGATCGGCCATTTCCATGGCGATCTTGTTGTGGGTGATATAGATGAATTGCACCGTCTGCGACATCTCTTTCACCAACCGCGCGTAACGACCGACGTTGGCATCGTCCAACGGTGCATCGACTTCGTCGAGCATGCAGAACGGTGCCGGATTCAATTTGAAGATGGCGAAAACCAGGGCCAGTGCGGTCAGGGCTTTCTCTCCACCGGAGAGCAAATGAATGGTGCTGTTCTTCTTGCCGGGCGGACGCGCCATGATCGTTACCCCTGTATCGAGTAAATCTTCGCCCGTCAGTTCCAGATAAGCACTGCCGCCACCGAAAACTTTTGGAAAAAGAGCCTGCAAACCGGCGTTGATCTGGTCGAAAGTGTCCTTGAAACGGCTGCGGGTTTCCTTGTCGATCTTGCGGATGACGTTTTCCAGCGTGTCCAGCGCTTCGGCCAGGTCGGCATCCTGGGCGTCGAGGTAGCGTTTGCGTTCGGATTGCTGTTGGTACTCGTCGATGGCGGCCAGGTTGATCGCGCCCAGGCGCTGGATGCGGCCATCGATGCGCTGCAGTTCTTCCTCGGCCTCCTGTTCGCTGGTCAGCACGTCGAGGGTGGCAAGCACGCCGTGAAGGTCGTAGCCGTCGGCGTGCAGTTGTTCCTGCAGGGTCTTGCGGCGCACGCTCAGCCCTTGCCATTCCAGGCGGTGCTGTTCCAGCTGGCCGCGCAACAGCTGGCTCTGCTGCTCGGCCTGGGTACGGCGCTTTTCGACCTCGCGCAGGTCACGGTCGGCGTCGTCCAGAGCCAGTCGCGCGTGGCGCATTTCATCGTCCACGGCCATGCGTTGTTCGAGCAAACCTTCCAGGCTTAGGCGCAGCTCTTCGAGGGGCGCTTCGCCCTCCTCCAGGCCCAGGGTCAGTTGTTCACGCTTTTCCGTCAGGCGTTCGGCCTGCAGTTGCAGGCGTTCCAGTGCCTGGCGCGTGGAATCGTGCTGGGCGCGCAGCGAGCCCAGGCGGACCGCCAACTGGTGAGCCCGGTCCTTGTGCTGACGCGCGTCCTGGCGAATGCGCTCCAGGCCCTCGCGCAGCTCGTCGCGCTGCACCATCAATCGTTCACGCTGTTCGGTGTCGCTGGCCATGGCGTCGAGCGCGTCCTGCAACTGCAGGCGCGATTCGCCGACCTGCTCATGCTCCAACGCGCGCTGCTCGGACAGTTCGCTCAACTCTTCGTCGAGCCGGCGGCGGCGCAGCGACAGTTGCTCGGCCTTGGCCCGGCTGGCCGAGAGCTTGGCCTTGAGCTCGCCCTGCTGGCGGTTTTCATCCTGGATGCGCCGACGCAACTGCTCGCGCAGTTGTTCCTGGGCTTGCTGCTGCTCGCGGCAGGTGAGCAATTGTTCCTGCCAGTGCGCCAGCGTCGCCTCGTGGGTCTGCACGTCCGCCTGAAGGGCTTGCAACTCCTGGCCCCGAGCCAAGACGCCGCGACTGGCGTCGTTGCCACGGCTGACCCGCAGGAAATGCCGTCCCAGCCAGTAGCCGTCCCGGCTGACCAGGCTCTCGCCTTCGGCCAACTGGCTGCGCAAGGTTAGCGCAGTGTCGAGGTCAGCGACGCCGCGCACCCCGGCCAGCCAAGGGCTGAGGTCGACATCGCTGTGGACCTTGTGCAGCAGGCTGTCTGCCGAGGCTGGAGCGCCCTTCGCAGGGCTGACCAGACGCAGCTCGCCCTGATCGAAGCCGGCCAGGTCCAGCCCCGCCAGATCATCGACCAGCACCGCTTGCAGGTCGGCGCCCAGAACGGTTTCCACGGCCAGTTCCCAACCCGCATCGACCCGCAGGCCTTCGGCCAGACGGGGATGCTGGGCGAGGCCCTGGTGGTCCAGCCACTGCGCGGTTCCCGTGCCCGGGTCCAGTGCGGCCTGCTGCAGCGCTTCCAGGGAGGCCAGACGGCCATTGAGTCGCTGCAACTCGCCCTGAGCCTGCTGTTGGGCCTGGGTGGCCTCTTGCAGTTGCTGACGGGTGGTTTCCAACTGCTCGGCCTGCTGCTGTTCCTGCGCGGTCCACTCTTCGATGAGCATTTCGCTGCTGGCCAGTTGTTCGTCCAGCTCGAGGATGGCGGCATCCTCAGGATCGGCCGCCAGCAGCTCGCGCTCCTCGTTGTGGCGCCGCTGCCGCTCGGCCAGGCGCTGCATCGACTGTTCCAGCTGGGCAATGCGCGCCTGCTGGACTTCGGCTTGGCGCCGCGGCTCGGCGGAGCGTGTGTTGAACCGATCCCACTGTTCCTGCCAGCCGTGCATGCGGGTCTCCGCTTCTTCCAGGGCTGCGGCGGCCTCCTCGGCGGCTTCAGTACTGATGGCCTGTTCAGGCTCGAGCATTTCCAGCTCCTCGCCCAAGGTGGCCAGCAGTGTGCGGTCGTGGCCCAGGTGCGATTCGGTTTCCAGGCGCGCGCGCTCGGCTTCCTTGAAGTCGTCCTGCAATTGGCGCAGACGCTGCTGGCCGTGCTGGATGTTCTGCTCGACCCGGGCGATGTCGCCGCCTACCGAATAGAAGCGTCCCTGCACCGTATTGAACCGCTCAGACAGCTCGTGATGACCATCGCGCAGGCGCTCGATGCTGGCATCGGCGTTGCGCTGCTCGGCGACCAGCGCCTCGAAGGCCACTTCCTGATCGGCGATGACCGCTTCGCGCTGGCCGACCTGCTCGTTCAGGGTCTGCCAGCGCAAGGCGGACAGCTGTGCCTTGAGCTGGCGCTCCTCGGCCTTGTACTGCTGGTATTTCTCCGCGGCCTGGGCCTGGCGGTGCAGGCGTTCGAGCTGGCGTTCCAGCTCCTCGCGCAAGTCAGTCAGGCGCGCCAGGTTCTCGTGGGTACGACGAATGCGGCTCTCGGTTTCACGACGGCGCTCCTTGTACTTGGAGATGCCCGCGGCCTCTTCGATAAAATTGCGCAGGTCTTCGGGCTTGGCCTCGATGAGCTTGGAGATCATGCCCTGCTCGATGATCGAGTAGCTGCGCGGGCCCAGGCCGGTGCCGAGGAAGATGTCGGTGATGTCGCGCCGACGGCACTTGGTGCCATTGAGGTAATAGGTGTTCTGGCTCTCGCGGGTGACCTTGCGGCGGATCGAGATTTCCGCGTAGGCGGCGTACTCGCCGACGAGGGTGCTGTCACTGTTGTCGAACACCAGTTCGATGCTGGCCTGGCTGACCGGCTTGCGGCTGGTGGAGCCGTTGAAGATGACGTCGGTCATCGACTCGCCGCGCAGGTTCTTCGCCGAGCTTTCGCCCATGACCCAGCGCACGGCGTCGATGATATTGGACTTGCCGCAGCCATTGGGCCCGACCACGGCGGCCATGTTGCTGGGGAAATTGACCGTGGTGGGGTCGACGAACGACTTGAACCCGGCCAGACGAATGCACTTGAGGCGCATGCTCAGCGGGCCGCCAAGGCGCTGAGCACCAGTTCGCAGCTGCGTTGGCAGTATTCGCCCAGCACCTTGCGGATGAGCGGCAGGTCGCGCGCGGACACCGCTTCCAGCAAGCGCCCGAACAAAGCCAGGTATTCGCTCATCGACGCCTTGCGTTGCTCCAGCGCCAGGTAGTAGGTGCGGTTCATGGCCGGTTGCAGGTTCTCGACGGTTTCTTGCAGGTACGGGTTGTTGGCGAAGGGATAGGCGGCGCGCATGACGTTGAAGCTGTCCTCGACGAAGGCGTTGATGTCCTGGCGCTCGAAGCTGGTGTGCAGCCGCCGCTGGATGACCAGAAACGGCGCCAGGTCGGCTTCGCTCTGCCAGCGCTGGGCCACGGCCTCGCCGAGCATGATGTACATCTCGCCCATCAGGGCGCACAGGCTGCGCACCTTGTGCTCGCTGAGTTCACTGACCTGGGCGCCGCGCCGCGGCAGTATGTCGACCAGATGACGCCGTTCCAGAATCAGCAGGGCCTCGCGCACCGAGCCACGGCTGACGTTCAGCGCCTGGGTGACCTTGAGTTCCTGGATGCGCTCGGCCGGCTTGAGCTCACCACTGATGATGCGCTCGGCCAGATGATGGGCAATTTGCTCGGCGAGGCTGTCCGGCGCCTTGAACGTCATGGTTTTCCTTCGACAATCGGGAATCGGTGATCGGCTGTCTGTGATCGCAGCATGGCGCGCAGTGTACCCCAATTGCCGGGCAAAGGCGGCAGGTTGGCACGGATGTGGCTTGGCAAAGGGCATGACTGCCGGGGTGCAGGAAACGGGCTCGCTCAACTTCCTGACCCGCAGGTCAACTAATCGTTGACCGCTCCCCGGCCGCCGCATAGATTCTGCTTGAGGCAGACCCAAGAATCAGGTGTCGTGAGGCCATCCGTGATCCAGTTCCTTTTGAATCAAACGCTGCACACCGAGCATGCCCTGGACCCGAATCTGACCGTGCTCGAGTACCTGCGCACCGATTTGGCGCGTCCAGGCACCAAAGAGGGCTGTGCCAGCGGCGATTGCGGTGCGTGCACCGTGGTGATCGGCGAGCTGGTCGAAGACCAGGGTCAATCACACATTCGTTATCGCAGCAGCAACGGCTGCCTGACGTTCGTTTCCAGCCTGCACGGCAAGCAACTGCTCAGCGTCGAGGACCTCAAGCATCAGGGTCGCCTGCACAGCGTGCAGCAGGCCATGGTCGACTGCCACGGCTCGCAGTGCGGGTTTTGCACCCCAGGTTTCGTCATGTCGCTGTTCGCCTTGCAGAAGAACCAGCCGCAGGCCAATCGCGAGCAAGCCTGCGAGGCTTTGTCCGGCAATCTCTGCCGCTGCACCGGCTACCGCCCGATTCTCGACGCCGCAGCCCAGGCCTGCGGCGGACCTACCTTGCCCGATCAGTTCGACCGCCAGCAGGCGCAGACCGTCGCTCGATTGAAAACCATCGCGCCGGCGCAGACCGACGAGCTCCAGAGTGGCAACAACCGTTGCCTGGTGCCCTTGACCGTGGCCGATCTGGCCGAGTTGTACAGCGAGCAGCCCGAGGCGCGGCTGCTGGCCGGCGGCACCGACCTGGCACTGGAGGTGACCCAGGCGCATCGGGTCCTGCCGGTGATGATCTACGTGGGCCATGTGGCCGAGATGAAGCGCATCGAGACTTTCGACGACCGCCTGGAGATCGGCGCAGCCACGCCGCTGACCGATTGCTATCAGGCCTTGGCGAACGAGTACGCGGATTTCGGCCATCTGTTGCACCGCTTCGCTTCGTTGCAGATTCGCAACCAGGCCACCCTGGGCGGCAACATCGGCAATGCCTCGCCGATCGGCGACAGCCCGCCCCTGCTGCTGGCCCTGGGCGCTCAACTGGTGCTGCGCAAGGGCGAACGCAGCCGCACCCTGCCCTTGCAGGACTACTTCATCGACTACCGGGTCACCGCCCGCGAAGACGGCGAGTTCATCGAAAAGGTCATCGTGCCCCGCGCCGACGCTCGCCGCGTGTTTCGCGCCTACAAGGTCTCCAAACGGCTGGACGATGACATTTCCGCGGTCTGCGCCGCGTTCGACCTGCTGATTGAAGACGGCCGCGTTCATGATGTGCGCATCGCCTACGGCGGGATGGCGGCCATTCCCAAGCGCGCCGCTGCTTGCGAGGCCGCGTTGCTCGGCAAACCCTGGACACAGGCGAATGTCGAGGCCGCTTGCGCCGCCCTGGCCGATGACTTCACACCGCTGTCGGATTTTCGCGCGAGCAAGCAGTACCGCTTGCTGACCGCACAAAACCTGCTGCGCAAGTGCTTCATCGAATTGCAGTCGCCCCACCTCCAAACGCGGGTGATCGCCCATGTCTGAACATCAAGAGCCCGACAGCCAGGCACGTATGGCTGAACTGTTCGCCCAGGGCCTGACCACCGGCGTTGGCCGGGGCATCAAGCACGACAGCGCCGACAAGCACGTCACCGGTGAGGCGGTGTACATCGACGACCGCCTGGAATTTCCCAATCAGCTGCACGTGTATGCCCGTCTTTCCGACCGGGCCCATGCGCGCATCCTGCGCATCGACACGTCGGCCTGCTACGACATCCCTGGTGTGCGCCTGGCGATCACCCACGATGACATTCCGGGCCTCAAGGACATCGGTCCGCTGCTGCCGGGCGACCCGCTGCTGGCGATCGACAAGGTCGAGTTCGTCGGCCAGCCGGTGCTGGCCGTGGCCGCCCGCGACCTGGACAGCGCCCGCCGCGCAGCGATGGCTGCCGTGATCGAATACGAGGACCTGCCGCCGGTGCTGGACGTGGTCCAGGCGCTGCGCCAGCAGCATTTCGTGCTCGACAGCCACACCCACCAGCGCGGTGACTCGGCTGCGGCATTGGCCAGCGCACCGCATCGCCTGCAAGGCAGCCTGCACATCGGCGGCCAGGAACATTTCTACCTGGAAACCCAGATCAGCTCGGTGATGCCCACCGAGGACGGCGGGATGATCGTCTACTGCTCGACGCAGAACCCGACCGAGGTGCAGAAACTGGTGGCCGAGGTGCTGAACGTGCCCATGAGCCAGGTGGTGGTGGACATGCGGCGCATGGGCGGCGGCTTCGGCGGCAAGGAAACCCAGGCCGCCAGCCCGGCCTGCCTGTGCGCGGTGGTGGCGCACCTGACCGGGCAGCCGACCAAGATGCGCCTGCCGCGGGTCGAAGACATGCTCATGACCGGCAAGCGCCACCCCTTCTACATCGAGTACGACGTGGGCTTCGACGACAATGGGCGGCTGCACGGGATCGATCTGGACCTGGCCGGCAACTGCGGCTACTCACCCGATCTGTCGGCGTCGATCGTCGACCGGGCGATGTTCCATGCCGACAACGCCTATTACCTGGGCGATGCCACCATCAATGGCCACCGCTGCAAGACACACACCGCGTCCAACACCGCCTACCGCGGCTTTGGCGGCCCCCAGGGCATGGTGGCCATCGAGGAAGTGATGGACCGCATCGCGCGCCATCTGGCCCTCGACCCGCTGGCGGTGCGCAAGGCCAACTACTACGGCAAGACCGAGCGCAATGTCACCCATTACTACCAGACGGTGGAGCACAACCTGCTCGAAGAGATCACCGCCGAACTCGAAACCAGCTGCGACTACGAACAGCGCCGCGAGGCGATCCGCGCGTTCAACGCCGACAGCCCGGTGTTGAAGAAGGGCCTGGCGCTGACCCCGGTCAAGTTCGGTATCTCGTTCACGGCCAGCTTTCTCAACCAGGCCGGCGCGCTGATCCATATCTACACCGACGGCAGCATTCACCTGAACCACGGCGGCACCGAGATGGGCCAGGGCCTGAACGTCAAGGTCGCGCAGGTGGTGGCCGAAGTGTTCCAGGTCGACATCGCGCGTATCCAGATCACCGCCACCAACACCGACAAGGTGCCCAATACCTCGCCCACTGCGGCGTCCAGCGGTGCCGACCTGAACGGCAAGGCGGCGCAGAACGCGGCGCTGACTCTCAAGCAGCGGCTGGTCGAGTTCGCCGCGCGGCACTACCGAGTCAGTGAAGAAGACGTGGAGTTCAGCAACGGCCACGTGCGCGTGCGCGACCAGCTGCTGACGTTCCAGAGCCTGGTGCAGCAGGCGTGGATGGGCCAGGTGTCGCTGTCCAGCACCGGCTACTACAAGACGCCGAAGATTCATTACGACCGCAGCCTGGCCCGTGGCCGGCCGTTCTACTATTTCGCCTATGGCGCGGCCTGCTGCGAAGTGCTGATCGACACCCTGACCGGCGAGTACAAGCTGTTGCGCACCGACATCCTCCACGACGTTGGCGCCTCGCTGAACCCGGCCATCGACCTGGGTCAGGTGGAAGGCGGTTTCCTCCAGGGCGTGGGCTGGCTGACCTGCGAGGAGCTGGTGTGGAGCGATCAGGGCAAGCTGCTGACCAGCGGCCCGGCGTCGTACAAGATTCCGGCGGTGGCCGACATGCCCCAGGACCTGCGCGTGCAGCTGGTGGAAAACCGCAAGAACCCGGAAGACACCGTGTTCCATTCCAAAGCCGTGGGCGAACCGCCGTTCATGCTGGGTATCGCTGCCTGGTGCGCGATCAAGGATGCCGTGGCCAGCCTGGGTGACTACCGGCTGCAACCCAGCATCGATGCCCCGGCCACGCCGGAGCGGGTGCTGTGGGGCTGCGAGCGGATGCGCCAGGCGGCGTCGGGGAGCGTGTCTCATGACTGACTGGATCGGTGCCCTGGCCGAACACCAGGCCCGTGGCGAAGCCTGCGTGCTGGTGACCATCATCGAAGAGAAAGGCTCCACGCCGCGCAATGCCGGGGCGAAGATGGTGGTCAGCGCCACGGCGCTGTTCGACACCATTGGCGGCGGTCACCTGGAATACAAGGCGCTGCACATCGCCCACGAAATGCTGGCCGAAGGCACCCGCGCCACACGCCTGGAGCGTTTCAGCCTGGGCGCCAGCCTGGGGCAATGCTGCGGCGGTGCCACGGTGCTGCTGTTCGAGCCGGTGGCGCAAACCCAGGCGCAGGTGGTGGTGTTCGGTGCCGGCCATGTCGGCCGTGCGCTGGTGCCGCTGCTGGCGAGCCTGCCGTGCCGGGTGCGCTGGGTCGACTCGCGGCCCGAGGAGTTTCCGGCGAGCCTGCCCGACGGTGTCTGCCAGGTGATCACCGACGAGCCGGTGGACGAAGTCGCGAGCCTGCCGGTGGGCAGCTATTGCATCGTCATGACCCATGACCACTCGCTGGATCTGGAACTGACCCGAGCCATCCTGGAGCGCAACGACTTCACCTGGTTCGGCCTGATCGGCTCCGCCACCAAGCGCGCGCGATTCGAGCACCGCCTGCGCGACCGCGGCATCGCGCCCGCCGTGGTGCAGCGCATGCGCTGCCCCATGGGCCTGGCAGCGGTGAAGGGCAAGCTGCCCATGGAAATCGCCGTTTCCATCGCCGCCGAGATCATCGCCACCTACAATGCGCACTTTGGCGCCCGCGCCGAGCCGGGGACAGCCAGCTCGCCGGGGGTCGCCCAACTGCTGCCGCGCTCGCGCCGCAGCCCCGTTCCCTTGAGAGATGCACCATGAGCCTTACCCGCAAAGCCTATCGCGCCGCGATCCTGCACAGCCTCGACGACCCTGCCCTGGTCGGTGTCCAGGCCTCCTACGAATACTTCGCCGATGGCGTGCTGGTGGTCGAGGACGGGCGGATCAGTGCGTTGGGCGCCGCCAGCGAGGTGCTGCCGACGCTGGCAGACGACGTCGAGGTGACCCATTACCCCGATGCCTTGATCACTCCCGGCTTCATCGACACCCACATCCACTTCCCCCAGACCGGCATGGTTGGCTCCTATGGCGAGCAACTGCTGGACTGGCTGAACGAGTACACCTTCCCCTGTGAAGGCCAGTTCGCCGACAAGGCACATGCCGACGGTGTCGCCCAGATCTTCCTCAAGGAACTGCTGCGCAACGGCACCACCACCGCGCTGGTGTTCGGCAGCGTCCACCCCGAATCGGTCGACGCCCTGTTCGAGGCCGCCCAGGCCCTGGACCTGCGCCTGATCGCCGGCAAGGTGATGATGGACCGCAATGCGCCGGACTACCTCACCGACACCGCCCAGAGCAGCTATGCCCAGAGCAAGGCGCTGATCGAGCGCTGGCACGGCAAGGGCCGCCTGCACTACGCGGTGACGCCGCGCTTCGCGCCGACCAGCAGCGAGGCCCAGCTGACCCTGGCCGGACAGCTGCTGCGCGAGTACCCGGACGTCTACCTGCAGACCCACCTGAGCGAGAACCTTCAGGAAATCGAATGGGTCAAGGCGCTGTTCCCCGAGCGCAGCAACTACCTGGACGTGTACGACCATTACCAGCTGCTCGGCGAGCGCTCGGTGCTGGCCCACGGCGTGCACCTGTGCGACGCCGAGTGCGCGCGCCTGGCCGAAACCGGCTCGGCCATCGCCTTCTGCCCCACCTCCAACCTGTTCCTGGGCAGCGGCCTGTTCAACCTGCCCCAGGCGGAGCGCTTCAAGGTCAACGTTGGCCTGGGCACCGACGTCGGCGCTGGCACCAGCTTCTCGCTGTTGCATACCCTGAACGAGGCCTACAAGGTCATGCAGTTGCAGGGTGAGAAGCTCAACCCGTTCAAGTCACTGTACCTGGCGACCCTGGGCGGCGCCCGCGCGCTGCGCCTGGAGGACCGCGTCGGCACGCTGCAGCCGGGCACCGATGCCGACTTCGTGGTGCTCGACTACCATGCCACGCCGTTGCTCAGCTACCGCATCGCGCAAGCCAAGACCTTCGAAGAAGTACTGTTCGTACTGATGACCCTGGGCGACGACCGCGCGGTCTTGCAGACCTACGCCGCTGGCCGTCGGGTGCACAACCGCGACTGACCCGGCGTACAGATTCGTATGGAACTTTTGCAGGAAAACCGCCCCTCAATCGGGTACCCTGCCCACTTTTTCAGAAAGGAGAATCATCATGGCTAAAGCCACTGCCCGCCACATCCTGGTTGCCGACGAAGCCAAGTGCAACGACCTCAAGGCCCAGATCGAAGGCGGCGCCGATTTCGCGGAAATCGCCAAGGCCAATTCCACCTGCCCATCCAGCCGTCAAGGCGGCGACCTGGGTTCGTTCGGTCCAGGCCAGATGGTCAAGGAATTCGACACCGTCGTGTTCAGCGCGCCGATCAACGTCGTGCAAGGCCCGGTGAAGACCCAGTTCGGTTACCACCTGCTGGAAGTCACCAGCCGTCAGGACTGATTCGTCCGCGGTCTGCGTTACCCCCGAACGGCCCGTCTATCGCGGGCCGTTCTGCGTTTGCAATACCACCGGGCCATGATGTTAGGCTGCACCCTTCGCTTTTCGACCCAGGCAGACAATGCGCGCAGTTTTCCTCTCTTTCGTTCTTTGTGCCCTGTTCACCACGGCGGCCCACGCCCAGGCCGCAGCGCAGCATGCGCTGACCGTCTACGGCGAAGCACCGCGCTACCCCGCCGACTTCCAGCATTTCGACTACGTGAACCCCGACGCGCCCAAGGGCGGCAGCCTGCGCCGTTCGGCTATCGAGATCGGCCAGTACGACCATATCCTGCCGTACATCGACAAGGGCATCGGTGTCAGCCAGGTCGACGGCCTGCTCTACTCGCCCCTGGCCGTGCGCTCGCTGGACGAGCCCTACACCGTCTATGGATTGGTGGCCGAGCGCATGGAGCGCGGCGATGACGGCCTGTGGCTGCGTTTCTACCTCAACCCCAAGGCCGTGTTCGCCGACGGTCAGCCGATCACCGCCGAGGACGTGCGCTACACCTTCGAGCTGCTCATGCGCGAAGGCAGCCTGGGCTATCGGACTCAATTCGCCAACGTCGCCGATGTGCAGGTCGAGGGTCTGCGACAGGTGCGTTTCAATTTCAAGAATGCCGAAAGCCGTACCCTGCCGCTGGACCTGGCCACCCTGCCGGTGCTGCCCGAGCATTGGTGGAAGACCCGCGACTTCGCCAACGGCGGCGGTTTCGAGGCGCCACTGGGCAGCGGCCCCTATTCGATCGAGAAAATCGACAACGGCCGCAGCATCACCTTCAAGCGCAATCCCGACTGGTGGGGCAAGGACCTGCCCGAAGCGCGCGGCATGTACAACTTCGACCATTTCAGCATCGAGTACTTCGGCGACACCGACGTCGCCCGCCAGGTACTGCGTGGCGGCGGTTACGACTACAACCGCGAGTTTTCGGCGACGGCCTACACCATCGGCTACAACGGCCCGGCGCTCGACGATGGCCGCCTGCAGCGCGCGCACCTGGCCAAGCAGGGCCTGCAACCGGCCCAGGGCTTCGTGTTCAACCTGCAACGGCCTGTGTTTCAGGACCGACGCGTGCGCCAGGCGCTGGCCATGCTCTGGGATTTCGAATGGAGCAATCGGCAGATGATGCGCGGCATGTACATCCGCCAGCAGAGCTTCTTCTCCAACAGCCCGCTGGCCGCTCGGGAACTGCCCAGCGACGGCGAACTGAAAATTCTGGACAAACTGCGCGGCCAGGTGCCGGATGAAGTGTTCACCCAGGTGTTTCATGCCCCGGTCAGCGACGGTTCCGGGCTGATCCGCGACAAGCAGTTGCAGGCGCTGCGGCTGCTCCAGCTGGCCGGTTGGCATGCCGACGGCGACCGTTTGGTGAATGCCGAAGGCAAACCGCTAAGCTTCACCTTCCTCAACGCCCAGAACGGCCTGGAGCGCCTGCTGCTGCCGTGGAAGCGCAACCTGGCGCAGATCGGCATCACCATGGAGATCCGCCGCATCGATTCGTCGCAATACGTCAACCGGCTGATGGCCCGCGACTACGACATGATCATCACCGGCTATCCGGTGACCCCGACGCCGGGTATCGAGCTGTATGGTTTCTTCGGTTCCAGCGTGGCCACCGACCCGGGTTCCAACAACCTGATGGTGCTCAAGGATCCGGCCGTGGACGCGCTGATCAACGGCCTGGGCGCAGCCAGCACGCAGACGCAGATGCGCGACTACGCCCACGCCCTGGACCGGGTCCTGCAGTGGAACTACTACTGGGTGCCCAACTACTACCCGCCAGGCACTTCGACGGTGTGGTGGAACCGCTTCGGCATGCCCGCCTCCCCGGCGCCCAATGACCCGGCGATCGAAACCTGGTGGGAGGTCAGCCCCACGGCGCTGACCACCGAACAGATGCGTGACCGCCTGACAGGGAAGACTCACTGATGCTGGGTTACACATTACGTCGCCTTTTGCTGATCGTGCCGACCCTGCTGGCGATTCTGCTGGTCAACTTCGTCATCGTCCAGGCTGCGCCGGGCGGCCCGGTGGAACAGGCCATCGCGCGCTTGCAGGGTGTGGGCGGCGGCAGCGTCACCGGCGGTGGAGGCGATACCTTGCAAGGCGGTTCGCGCGCCAGCCGTGGCCTGGACCCCAAGCTGATCAAGGACATCGAGCGCCAGTACGGTTTCGACAAACCGGCCCATGAACGCCTGTGGCTGATGATCAAGAGCTACGCGGTGCTGGATTTCGGCAGCAGTTTCTTTCGTGGTGCCAAGGTCACCGACCTGATTCTGGACAAGATGCCGGTGACCCTCTCGCTGGGGTTCTGGGCGACGCTGATCACCTACCTGGTGTCGATTCCACTGGGCATCCGCAAGGCGGTACACCATGGCAGCCGCTTCGATGTGTGGAGCAGCAGCCTGATCATCATCGGCTACGCCATGCCGGCATTCCTGTTCGCCATGCTGCTGATCGTGGTGTTCGCCGGCGGCACCTCGTTGAACTGGTTTCCGGTGCGGGGGCTGGTCTCGGACAACTTCGCCGAGCTCAGCCTGCTGGGCAAGATCGCCGACTACTTCTGGCACCTGGTGCTGCCGGTGACCTCGCTGGTGATCGGCGGTTTCGCCACCCTGACCATCCTCACCAAGAACTCGTTTCTCAACGAGATCACCCGACAGTACGTGGTGACGGCGCGGGCCAAGGGCCTGAGCGAGCGACGGGTGCTGTACGGCCATGTGTTTCGCAATGCCATGCTGTTGGTGGTGGCCGGTCTGCCGCAGGCGTTCATCAGCGTGTTCTTCGCCGGATCGTTGCTGATCGAGGTGATCTTCTCCCTCGACGGCCTGGGCCGCCTGAGCTATGAAGCGGCAGTGTCGCGGGACTATCCGGTGGTGTTCGGCTCGCTGTTCATCTTTACCCTGCTGGGGCTGCTGATCAAACTGATCGGCGACCTGTGCTACACCCTGGTCGATCCACGCATCGACTTCAGCGCGAGGAATGCCTGATGCGTCTGTCGCCCCTGGCCCGTCGTCGCCTGGACCGCTTCAAGCAGAACCGCCGTGGCTGGTGGTCGCTGTGGCTGTTCCTGGCCCTGTTCGCCCTGACCCTGGGCGGCGAACTGGTCGCCAATGACAAGCCGCTGGTGCTCAAGTACGACGGCGAGTTGTACTTCCCGGTGTTCAAGCGCCACACCGAGCAGGAGTTCGGCGGGCAGTTGCCGTTCCAGGCCGACTACCGCAGTGACTACGTGCGCCAGTTGATCGCCTCGCGTGGCGGCTGGATGCTGTTTCCGCCGATCCCGTTCAGCGCCGACACGCCCAACTACGACCTGACCCAGCCTGCCCCCAGCCCGCCCTCGACGACCAACTGGTTGGGGACCGACGATCAGTCCCGCGACGTGCTGGCACGGGTGATCTTCGGTGCGCGGGTGTCGATTCTGTTCGCCCTGGCGCTGACCTTGATCAGCTCGCTGATCGGCATCGCTGCTGGAGCGTTGCAGGGCTACTACGGGGGTTGGGTGGATTTGTTCGGCCAGCGCCTGCTGGAGGTCTGGTCGGGGCTGCCGGTGCTTTACCTGCTGATCATTCTGTCGGGGTTCGTGGAGCCCAATTTCTGGTGGCTGCTGGGCATCATGGCGCTGTTTTCCTGGCTGGCGCTGGTGGACGTGGTGCGTGCCGAGTTCCTGCGCGGGCGCAATCTGGAATACGTGAAGGCCGCACGGGCGCTGGGTTTGTCGGACCGCAAGATCATCCTGCGGCACATCCTGCCCAATGCCATGAACGCGACCTTGAGCTTTCTGCCGTTCATTCTGACCGGGGCGATCTCGACCCTCACGGCGCTGGATTTCCTGGGCTTCGGCATGCCGGCCGGCAGTGCTTCGCTGGGCGAGTTGATCGCGCAGGGCAAGCAGAACCTGCAGGCGCCATGGCTGGGCTTCACGGCGTTTTTCACGCTGGCGCTGATACTGTCGCTGCTGGTGTTCATTGGAGAGGGGCTGCGCGATGCGTTTGATCCGCGTGCTTGAGGTGGGGTTTTGTGGTGGGTTTGGGGGCCTCTTCGCGGGCAGAGCCCGCTCCCACAAGGGCGTGGTGGGAGCTGAATCAGTGGGAGCGGGCTGTGCCCGCGAAGAGGCCAGTACCGTCACCCCAAAAGGCCACTGCCTATGACCGCTGAAAACCTCATCGAAATCCGCCACCTCACCGTGGCCTTCAACGGCCAGGCGGTGGTCAAGGATGTCGGTTTCGACATTCCTGCTGGCCAGTGCGTGGCGCTGGTCGGCGAGTCGGGTTCGGGCAAGTCGGTGACCGCCCACTCCATCCTGCAACTGCTGCCAGCGAGCGGCTGCCAGAGCAGCGGCAGTGTCCGCTACCAGGGTCAGGAACTGCTGGGCGCCGATGCGGCCATCTTGCGCCGCATGCGCGGCGATCGCATCGCCATGATCTTTCAGGAGCCCATGACCTCGCTGAACCCTTTGCACACGGTGCAGAAGCAGATCGGTGAAACCCTGCTGGTGCACAAGGGCATGGGCGGCAAGCAGGCCGAGGCGCGCATTCTGGAGTTGCTGCAGATGGTAGGCATCCAGGAGCCGCAAAAGCGCTTGAAAGCCTACCCGCACCAGTTGTCCGGTGGCCAGCGCCAGCGCGTGATGATCGCCATGGCATTGGCCTGCGAACCGCAGTTGCTGATCGCCGATGAGCCCACCACCGCACTCGACGTCACGGTGCAGCGGCGCATCCTGCTGCTGCTCAAGTCGTTGCAGGAGCGCCTGGGCATGTCGCTGCTGTTGATCAGCCACGACCTCAATCTGGTGCGCAGCATCGCCCAGCACGTGTGCGTGATGCGCGCCGGGGAAATCGTCGAGCAGGCGCCGTGCGAACAGCTGTTCAGCGCACCGCAGCACCCCTACAGCCAACTGCTGCTGGATGCCGAACCCGCTGGCGTGGCGCTGTCCCACGAGGCTCGGCCCGAGCTTTTGCAGGTCGAGCAGTTGAAGGTGTGGTACCCGTTGAACGGCGGGCTGTTCCGCAAGCCACGCGAGTTCGTCAAGGCGGTGGATGGCATCAGCCTGAGCGTGCAGCAAGGCAAGACCCTGGGCATCGTCGGCGAGTCCGGCTCGGGCAAGTCGACGCTGGGTCAGGCGATCCTGCGCCTGGTCGATTCGCAAGGGGGTATTCGTTTCCAGGGCCAGGCGCTCGATGGCCTGGACCAGAAGCAGATGCGGCCGTGGCGCAAGCAGATGCAGGTGGTGTTTCAGGATCCGTTCGGCAGCCTCAGCCCGCGCATGTCGGTGGCGCAGATCATCAGTGAAGGTCTGGAAGTGCACAGCGGCGCCAACGCCCGCGCGTGCGATGAACAGGTGATCCAGGTGCTGCGCGAGGTGGGCCTGGACCCCGAGGCGCGGCACCGCTACCCCCACGAGTTCTCCGGCGGCCAGCGTCAGCGCATCGCCATCGCCCGCGCGCTGGTACTGCGCCCGGCCTTGATGCTGCTGGACGAACCGACCTCGGCCCTCGATCGCACGGTGCAGAAGCAGGTGGTGCAGTTGCTGCAGCAGTTGCAGGAGCGCCATGGCCTGACCTATCTGTTCATCAGCCACGACCTGGCGGTGGTGCGGGCGCTGGCCCATGATGTGATCGTGGTCAAGGATGGCAAGGTGGTGGAGCATGGCCCCACCGATCAGCTGTTCAGCGACCCACAGCACCCCTACACCCAGGAGCTGCTGCAGGCAGCGATGGTGTAGCCTGGTATAGCGTGCATAACAACCATAAGGACACTGCACATGGCACTCCACGGCAAGACGGCTTTGGTTACCGGTTCCACCAGCGGCATCGGCTTGGGCATTGCCTCGGTGCTGGCCGCCCACGGCGCGAACGTCGTGCTCAACGGCTTCGGCGACCCGACGGCGGCCCTGGCCGAAGTCCGCCGGCACGGCACCCAGGTTGCGCACCATGGCGCTGATGTCAGCGATCCAGCGCAATTGGCCGAGCTGTTCGAGTACGTCCGAGCGAGCCTTGGCGGTGTCGACATTCTGGTCAACAACGCCGGCATCCAGCACGTGGAAGCGGTCGAGGCCTTCCCGGTGGAGCGCTGGGACGCGATCATCGCGATCAACCTGTCTTCGGTGTTTCACGGCATCCGTCTGGCGCTGCCGGGCATGCGCGACAAAGGCTGGGGGCGGATCGTCAATATCGCCTCGGTGCATGGCCAGGTCGGGTCGGTCGGCAAGTCGGCGTATGTGGCGGCCAAGCATGGGGTGATCGGTCTGACCAAGGTGGTGGGCCTGGAAACGGCCACCACGCAGATTACTTGCAATGCCATCTGTCCCGGCTTTGTCCTGACCCCACTGGTGCAGAAGCAGATCGACGACCGCGCGGCCAAGGGCGGTGACCCGGCGGCCGCCCAGCGCGAACTGCTGGCTGAAAAGCAGCCGTCGCTGGAATTCGTCACCCCCGAGCATCTGGGCGAGTTGGTCCTGTTCCTGTGCAGCGAAGCCGGTAGCCAGGTGCGTGGCGCGGCGTGGAACATCGACGGTGGCTGGCTCGCGCAATGAGGCGGGGAACCGCCCAGTGCCGGCAAAGTCGGAGTAAGGACATTCTCATGTGCAAGGAGCTTCTGTGACCATCGCTCCCCCCAGCGACCCCCTCGGCCCGCAAACGTCGGACCAGCCTCGTGAAGTGCATCGCCTGCGGGTGCTGACGGTGAACACCCACAAGGGTTTCACCGCCTTCAATCGCCGTTTCATCCTGCCCGAGTTGCGCGAGGCGGTGCGCAGCACCAGCGCCGATCTGGTGTTCCTGCAGGAAGTGCTGGGCGGCCACGATGGCCATGCGTCGAAGTTCTCCAACTGGCCACAGATGTCGCAGTACGAGTTTCTCGCCGACAGCATGTGGAGTGATTTCGCCTACGGGCGCAACGCGGTGTATCCGGACGGCCATCATGGCAATGCGGTGCTGTCCAAGTACCCGATCCTGCGTTATACCAACCTCGACATCTCGATCACCGGGCCCGAGCGCCGCGGCTTGCTGCACTGCGTTCTGCAGGTGCCGGGGCATGATGAGGTGCATGCGATCTGCGTGCACCTGTCGTTGCTGGAAAGTCATCGGCAGCTGCAATTGAAGCTGTTGGGTCAACTGCTCGATTCATTGCCTGAAGATGCGCCAGTGATCATCGCCGGGGATTTCAACGATTGGCAGCTGCGCGGCAACGCGACGCTGGCCAAGCGCCAGGACCTGCACGAAGCGTTCGAGCGGCACAACGGGCAGTTGGCCAAGACCTACCCCGCGCGGTTCCCGCTGCTGCGCCTGGACCGGATTTACGTCAGAAACGCGACCAGCCATGGGCCGATCATCCTGGGCAACAAGCCGTGGACGCACCTATCGGACCATTTGCCCTTGGCAGTGGAAATCCACCTGTAGCAGCTGCGCGAGCTGCGTCGGCGGCGTACGCGGTGTGCCTGGATGAACGCGGTGTGCCCGGACGCGGCTTGCGCCGCTGCTACAGGGGTCCGCGTTCGATCAACAGCGTCTGCGGTGCATCTGGAACACCGTGGCCTTGCGTATTTTCTGTAGCAGCTGCGCAAGCTGCGTCGGCGGCGTACGCGGTGTGGCTGGATGAACGCGGTGTGCCCGGACGCGGCTTGCACCGCTGCTACAGGGGTCCGCGTTCGATCAACAGCGTCTGCGGTGCATCTGGAACACCGTGGCCTTGCGTATTTCCTGTAGCAGCTGCGCGAGCTGCGTCGGCGGCATACGCGGTGTGCCTGGATGAACGCGGTGGACCCGGACGCGGCTTGCGCCGCTGCTACAGGGGTCCGCGTTCGATCAACAGCGTCTGCGGTGTATCTGAGATAATGCGGGCGGTGGTGAGTCAGTGCGGGGTTTCTGGGTCATCTGCCACCAGGCCCCAATCTGCGCTTTTGCGGTCGGGGGCTGGTGTGGGTGGGGCTGGTGCGGTGGTGTGTTGCACGCCTTCCTCGCCTTGCAGTTTCAAGCGCAGGCGCAGGTTGTTCACCGAATCGGCGTTCTTCAACGCCTCTTCCTCGCTGATCGCCCCCTCGACCGCCAGCTCGTAGAGTGCATGGTCGAAGGTCTGCATGCCCAGGTTCACGGATTTCTCCATGATGCCCTTGAGCTCGGAAAACTCGTTGCGGTGAATGAAGTCGCGGATGGTCGGGGTGCCCAGCATCACTTCCACCGCCGCGCGGCGCTTGCCGTCGGTGGTGCGCACCAGCCGCTGCGAAACGAACGCCTGCAGGTTGTTGCCCAGGTCGTTGAGCAACTGCGGGCGGCGGTCTTCGGGGAAGAAGTTGATGATGCGGTCCAGCGCTTGGTTGGCGTTATTGGCGTGCAGAGTGGATATGGCCAGGTGACCGGTGTCGGCGAACGCCAGCGCATGCTCCATGGTTTCACGATCGCGGATCTCGCCGATCAGGATGACGTCCGGCGCCTGGCGCAGGGTATTCTTCAAGGCCGCCTGGAAGCTGCGCGTATCGACCCCCACCTCGCGCTGGTTGATGATCGATTTCTTGTGCCGGTGGATGAATTCCACCGGGTCCTCGATGGTGATGATATGCCCGCTGCTGTTGCGGTTGCGGTAGTCGATCAACGCTGCCAGCGACGTCGACTTGCCCGACCCTGTGGCGCCGACGAACAGCACCAGGCCGCGTTTTTCCATGATCACGTCGAGCAGCTTGCGCGGCAGCTTGAGGTCTTCGAAGCTGGGAATGTCGAGCTTGATGTTGCGTGCGACAATGGACACTTCGTTGCGCTGCTTGAAGATGTTGACGCGAAAGCGCCCTACCCCGTGGATCGACAGCGCCAGATTCATTTCCAGCTCGCGCTCGAAATCGATACGCTGCTCGGCGTCCATGATGCCGGCCGCGATCTCGGCGATGTCGCCGGGCTTCAACGCCTCGGCACTCAAGGGTTTGAGCACGCCGTTGAACTTGGCACAGGGCGGCGCACCGGTGGACAGGTAGAGGTCGGAGCCGTCCTGACTGGCCAGGAGCTTGAGCAATGCTTGAATTTCCATGTGCTGGGGTCCTGCGAAGGCCGTCGATAGTAAGTACGCTATAGCTTGGCTGCATCTGCAGCCGCGGTAAATCAAAGGATAACGCAATGAATGCCTCACCTGTGGGCGGCAAGGTCGCGACATTGATCGCAAGCATGGACTGGGCCGACAGCCCCCTGCCCGCCCCCGATGCCTGGCCGCAGAGCCTGCGCACCGCCGTGGACATCGTCACACACTCGCCCATGCCGATGCTGCTGCTGTGGGGCACGCAGCTGTGCCAGCTGTACAACGACGCCTTCGCTCTGCTGGTGGGCAGCAACCACCCGCGCGCCCTTGGCCAGCCGGTGGACAGCATCTGGCCGGAACTCAAGACATTCACCGACCCGATCTACGCCGCCGTGTTGCAGGGTGAGGTGCGCACTTTCAGCGAAAAGGACTTCAATCTGCCGCGCGAGGGCGATTCCGAACAGGTCTGGCTGGACCTCACCTACAGCCCGATCCGCGACGAGAACGAGCGGGTGGCCGGCATTCTGGTGACCGCCATCGAGGCCAACGAGCGGCGTGAAGTCAGCGCGCTGGGCCGTCGCGCCGAGCAGGAGCTGCGCGACAGGGAAGCGCATTTTCGCATGGCCATCGAGCTGTCACCCGCCGTGCACTGGACGGCCGAGGCCAATGGCCGGACCGACGGCAAGAGCCAGACCGAGCGCTGGCGACAACTGACTGGCATCCGCGGCCTGCAGGCGGATGAAGACTGGGCGCAGCTGATGCACCCGGATGACCACCTGCCGACCCTGGACACCTGGCAACTGGCAGTGAGCACCGGCCGCCCCTACGACGCCGAGTACCGCTTGCGCATGGCCGACGGCAGCTATCACTGGATGCATGCCCGCGCACTGCCCCAGCGCGATGCCGATGGCGTGATCCGGCAGTGGTTCGGCATGACCGAGGACGTGCAGAATCGCCGTCAGGTCGAGCAGGCCCTGCGCGAGCTCAACGAGCACCTGGAAACCCGGGTCAGCGAGCGCACTCAGGCCCTCGCCGAGGTCAACCTGCGGCTGCAAAACGAAATGCAGGAGCGCGAACGCGCCGAAGAGGCCTTGCGCCATGCGCAGAAGATGGAAGCGCTCGGCCAGTTGACCGGCGGTATCGCCCACGACTTCAACAACATGCTCACCGGCATCATCGGCAGCCTGGACCTGATGCAGCGCTACATCGACGCCGGGCGCAGCAGTGAGATCAAGCGCTTCAGCGAAGCGGCGATCAGTTCGGCGCATCGCGCGGCGGGCCTGACCCACCGACTACTGGCGTTTTCGCGACGCCAGTCGCTGGACCGCAAGCGCCTGGCGCCCAACGAGCTGGTGCACTCGCTCGAAGAGCTGTTCAGCCGCACCTTGGGCGAGCACCTGCAACTGCGCCTGCAATTGGCCGAGGACGTGTGGCCGGTAAACACCGATGCCAGCCAACTGGAAAACGCCCTGCTCAATCTGGTTATCAACGCCCGCGACGCCATGCCCGAGAGCGGCGTGCTGACCATCGAGACCGCCAACTGCGAACTGGACGCCACGCCGGAAGGCGCGACCCTGGAACCGGTCAAGCCGGGCGCCTATGTCATGTTCCGGGTCAGCGACAATGGCAGTGGCATGAGTGCACCGATACTGGCCAAGGCGTTCGACCCCTTCTTCACCACCAAACCCATCGGCCAAGGTACCGGCTTGGGGCTGTCGATGATCTATGGCTTCGCCCAGCAATCGGGCGGTCAGGTGACGTTACAGAGCCGGCCTGGCGAGGGCACCTGTGTGCGCCTCTATCTGCCGCGCCACAGCGAACCGTTCGGCGACACCGCCGAGCAGCGCACTCCAGCCGTGGCACCGATGGCCCAGGCCGGGGAAAGCGTGCTGGTGGTCGAAGACGATCCGGCGGTGCGCATGCTGGTGCTGGATGTGCTGGACGAACTGGGCTATGCCGCGCATTCGGCAGCCGACGCCAGCGCCGCATTGGCGCTGCTCGAAGCAGGCCTGCACATCGACCTGCTGGTCACCGACGTGGGTCTGCCGGGCCTCAACGGCCGGCAATTGGCCGAGGTTGCGCGCCAGCAGCGGCCTGGACTGAAGGTACTGTTCATCACCGGCTACGCGGAAAAGGCCGCCGAGCGTTACGGGTTTCTGGCCGAGGGCATGGACATGATCACCAAACCGTTTTCCATCGAACGACTGGGCAGCAAGATCCGCGACATGATCAACCTGTCCTGATTTGCGGCATAATCAGCGGCTTTTTTCAGCGAGCATCGGGTAATGAAGGCACAAGCAAGGCACATTCTGGTCAAGACTGCCGAGGAAGCGGAAGCGCTGCGCCTGCGGATCGCCAAGGGCGAAGCGTTCGATGTGCTGGCGAAGAAGTATTCGACCTGCCCGTCCGGCAAGCGCGGCGGCGATCTGGGCGAGGTCCGCCCTGGGCAGATGGTGGGAGCGATCGATCAGATCATCTTCAAGAAACCGCTGCGCACGGTACATGGCCCGGTGAAGAGCAAATTCGGTTACCACCTGGTACAAGTGTTCTACCGCGACTGACATCACATCGGTAAACACCGCACTCCATCAAAACCACCGCCCACTTGCGACGCCGTATCAACAAAAGACGTGCTTAATGAAAACGACGACTTCTGTAGCAGCGGCGCAAGCCGCGTCGGCGGCACACGCGGTTCGTCGAAATGAACACGGCACAGTCGTTGCTGATTCAGAGGTACTCGCCGACAGCCCTCGGCATCTGATGCTGGCGCTTGAGGTCGGTGCGCATGCCCGCAATCAGATTGGAAATCGCTCGGCTGCTGGTCAACTGCTCGGTGCGGATTCCGCTGAGTGTGTAGTCGACCTTATGCGTCGCCTGATCGAAAACACGTACGGTCAAGGAACGATCGGTGGCTTGGGTGCACTGGCAGCGCTGGGGCAGGAAACTGCTTTCAATGATGTTACGCAGTTCAAGGGTGGACAACATGGTGACACTCCATTCTTGGTCTTATCCCTGAAGTCGGGCTTGCCCGAAGACGGTGCACCTTTCATGCCCTCTGCACCAAAGCGTACTTCCTATATCAATCAAAGAGTTAGCATTCAGACCTGATCAACGCGTCGTGCATTGTGCAAGATCACGGTGCACAGCCGTTGCAATTTGCATAACACCAGGCCATTGAAACTTTGCCGATCCCCGTAGGGTCCCCTGCAGACACACCGCTCAGGGGCAATTTTCACCATGGCAAGAGCAATCTGGAAAGGCGCGATCAGTTTCGGTCTGGTGCACATCCCCGTGGCCCTGGTTTCGGCCACTGCCTCACAGGGCGTCGACTTCGATTGGCTGGATAAACGCAGCATGGACCCGGTCGGCTACAAGCGCATCAACAAGAAGACCGGCAAGGAGATGGACAAGGAAAACATCGTCAAGGGCGTCCAGTACGAGAAAGGTCGCTACGTTGTCCTGAGCGAAGACGAAATCCGAGCGGCCCACCCTGTATCGACACAAACCATCGATATCTTCTCTTTCGTCGATCGCACCCAGATCCCCCTGCCCAATATAGACACACCCTACTTTCTCGCCCCGGATCGCCGTGGCGAAAAAGTGTATGCACTATTACGGGAAACATTGATCAGCACGAAGAAAGTTGCACTGGCCCTGGTGGTATTGCACACCCGCCAATACCTGGCTGCGCTGATGCCGCTGGACGGTGCACTGGTGATGGTGAAGTTGCGCTGGCCTTCCGAAGTGCGTGACCTGGATATTCTGGAGTTGGGCAAGGAAGTGAAAAAGCCCGAACTGACCAAGAAAGAACTGGACATGGCCAAGCGTCTGGTCGAAGACATGAGTGGCGATTGGCAGCCCGAAGAATATGTCGACAAGTTCGAGCAGAAGATCATGGCACTGGTCGAGAAGAAGGCCAACAAAGGTGAAATCGAAGACGTGGAAACCGAGTCCGACCAAGCGTCACGGCAAACCGCCGACGTCATCGACCTGACCGAGCTGCTCAAGCGCAGCCTCGCAGGCAAGCCTTCCGCTGCGGCCAAGCCCAAGCCGGCCAAAGCGAAAACCGCCGCGAAAAAAGCCCCGGCCAGACGCAGCCCGCGCAAGGCTTCTTGAGCACAAACAGCCAGGAACACCTTTGCAACTAATAGCGGCATCGATGAATAACTTTTTTCATCCATGCCGCCATTGAATAACTTCATACTACTTTGTCTTTCAGAGCAACTTCCAATATTCTTCGACTACACTCGTTGCACCATGTGATTCCATTTACCACTTGATCGCTCACCGCGTCTTGTTTCGCGGCGAACGCGTGTGTGGGAGTTGTCGATGAACACCAACGAGTTGTTTAGATACCGCTGTTTATTGACCGCGTCGTTGTTGACCAGTTGGGCCGCCTCCGACATGGCGTTGGCCGACTGCACGTTCGCTCTCGGCCTGGGCAATGACGCTTACGTGTGCGACAGCGGAACGGCTTCCTCGCTGAGCGATCTGCTGGGCAACAACAGCCTCACCCTGCCCCCAGGCGGCACCGGAACCATCACTGGAGCGGTCGAATTCGGCCCTGGCCAGGACAGCGTGTTGCTGGGCTCGGGCAGCATCGAAGGCGTGCTGAACACCGGTGCAGGCGCGGACACGGTGCTCGTCAGCGGGGGGCGATTGTCTTCCCTGATTCAGGGCGATGGCGCCGATACGCTTGAAGTGATAGGCGGTACCATCAGCGGCCCGGTCAGCCAGGGCAGCGGCATCGACAGCTTCATCATGCGCGGCGGGCAGATCCAATCGCTCAGCCAAGGTGACGGGCTGGACACCTTTTCCATGACCGACGGCACTATCGTTGGCGCCTTCGAGGACGGTGATATCGCGCGAATGAGCGGCGGCACCATTGGCCGAGTCGACATGAAGCTGGACAACAACCTGTTCGAACTGTCTGGAGGCCGCATCAACGGCAATCTGGTCGCCGGCTTCGGCAACGATACCATCGCCGTGTCGGGTGGCAGCATCGGCGGCAACATCAGCGTCAGTGGCGGCGTCGACGAGGTCACGGTGAGCGGTGGCGACATCGGCGGCAATGTCTTGCTGAGCTTCGGCGACGACCGCTTCCTCTGGCGCGACGCGGGCCTGATCCACGGCACCATCAGCATGGGCGCAGGCGACGACACGGCGCTGTTGAGCAACCTGGAGGAAACCCAACTGGCATCGCCGCGCCTGATCTACGGGGACGCCGGCATTGATACGTTGACCCTCGACAACAGCAGAACAACTGGCGGCGCACGCTACAGCTACTGGGAAACGATCAACCTGAGCAACGGCTCGGTGCTGGACTTGCCCGATCGCCTGAGCCTGGCGGACGATTCGACGCCGCCGAACAGTGGCCTGCTCACTCTCGACCGCAGTAGCACCCTGGGCGCGACCCAAGGCACGGTCGGCCCGATCGTCGAGGGTCAGACGATCACGCTGAACAATGCCGGGCTGATCGACCTCACCCGCAGTGGCGCCCAGGCGGAAGACCGCCTGACCGTCATCGGCAACTACGTGGGCAACGACGCGCGCCTGAAACTGCAGACGGTGCTCGCCGGTGACGACGCCCCTTCCGATCGGCTGGTCGTGGCTCAAGGCACGCTCAGTGGCCTCACTGCCATTACCGTCGACAACCTCGATGGCCGTGGCGCGCAGACCACAGCCAACGGCATCACACTGGTGGAGGCCACTCAAGGCGCGACCAGCACCAACGGTGCCTTTACCCTGGCCAACAACCTGTCGGTCGGCGCCTATCAGTATTACCTGTTCAAGGGTGGGGTCACTGCGGGCAGCGAGAACAGCTGGTTCCTGCGTTCGTCCGTGGTGGCGCCGCCCGTGGTGGTACCGCCGGTCACTGAGCCGCCCGAGGTGGTGCCGCCTGTCGTTGAGCCCCCCGTGGTCCAGCCCCCCACGGTCGAACCGCCTGTCATCGAGCCGCCAGTGGTCGAACCCCCTGTAGCCGAGCCGGAACCACCGGTCATAGAACCGCCCGCAGTCGAGCCACCCGTCATCGAGCCGCCGGTCCAGCCGCAGCCTCCTGAGCCAGAGCCAACGCCACCCACCCCTGCGCCGGGCGCTCAGGAACCCATCGCGGCGATCGGCACGCCGAACCTGCCACACCCGGCCCCCGGTCAGAGCATCGTGCTGTATCGGATCGAAGTGCCCGCCTACAGCGTCGTGCCGCCCGCTGCCGCCTTGCTGGCGCTAGACAGCCTGGGGAGCTTCCATGAGCGTCAGGGCGAGCAAAGCCTGCTTACGGAACGCGGCGTCCTGCCTGCCGGGTGGGCCCGGACCTTCGGCAGTCACGGACGACAGCAGTGGGCTGGCGCTGCGACCCCTAACCTGAGCAGCACTATCAGTGGCTACCAGGTCGGCCACGATCTGTTCGCCGCCCTCAGCGACAACGGCTACCGCCAGCACGTCGGGCTGTTCGCCGGGCATGCTCGGCTGGATGGCAAAGTGCGCGGCTTCGCCCTGGGGTTCGACAACACCCCTTCGGGCCACATCCGCCTGCGCGCCGACAATCTTGGCGCCTATTGGACGGTGATCAGCCCTGCGGGGGCCTACCTTGACTTGGTCGCGATGAGCACCCGATTCGAGGGACGCAGCCGCTCCGAACGCGGCTACACGCTCGACCTCGACGGACACGGGGTGGCCGTATCCGTGGAAGCCGGTTACCCGCTCAGACTCTCCGAGCAATGGTTGCTGGAGCCACAGGTGCAAGTGGTCGGGCAGAAAATCACGCTGGACACGGCGCGTGATCCCGTATCGAAAGTGGCATTCGACACCGAGCACTATTGGCGGACACGCTTGGGAGTGCGTTTGAAAGGGCAGTATCGGGTGGGCGGTACGCCGGTCGAACCCTATGTGCAGGCCAACCTTTGGCGCACGCTTGACGGCGAAGACGCAGTGACCTTCGATGAGGTCGATACCCTGCGCAGCCAGCACCGGGCGACTCAAGCCAAACTGGGCATGGGCCTGGCGGCGCGGCTCAGCGACGACGTCAGCCTGTACCTGAACACCGACTACGCCCGCAGCCTGGATTCACAACCCCAGGAAAGCCTGCAGGGCAGCCTGGGGTTGCGAATCAGCTGGTAGGCTCAGGCCGGATCGTCCGGGCTCATGTCGGCGTCGCCGGTCTGGGTGCGCACCTGGCGCGGGTCCAGCTCAGGGTCGCGGTCCATCGGCATGGGCGACAGGCTTTCGTCGCCAGGCCGCACGTCCTCGTCGAGCTTGCCCTCGGCGTAGGGTTCGGGCGCGGCCGGGTCGTTGAGACCGTCCAGAGGGTCGGGAATCTGCGTCGAACTGCTGGGTGCCATATCATCCTCACAAAGCACAGTGGTTTCAGTGGATCGATGAACTCATGGCATCAGACGCGACTGCATCGCAGGGGTGCAGATTATCTTGACGCAGAATCAGGACGTTTCGTGCTCAAAGGCAGGTGGCCAGCGATGCCAGTCGGCGCGTGGCGACCTCGCCCTGCTCGCGGGCGTAGAAGCTGACCTGACTACCGGCACCGCGCGGGCGGATGTCGGCGAAGTACGTGGCTGCGGGAGTGAACACGGTGTAACCGCCATCGCTGGCTTCGCTGGACGCATCGGTCATCACCCCGAACATGGCTTCGTCCTGCCAGCTGAACTGCACGCATTGGGCAATCTTCTGCGCAGGTTTCGTCGACGTCACGGTCTGCACCGGCGCACTGCTGCGCGCCTGTTTCATGTTGAGGCTGGTGCAACCAGTGAGTACGCACAGGCCAAGTGCTGCAGCGATGATTCGCATCGTCGTTTCCATTCCGGATTCAGATAAACCGCGAATGTAGCATCGACGTGAACGGGCAGCACCATTGCCGGAGCATCATTGGCAAAGGTGCATGGCAGTGAGCAGCAGGAAGAAGGCACCCAGCACCTCGAAATGGCCGAGCAACCAGGTGCCGAGGCGCGAGCGCCCGACCGTCCCGGAGCGGCCACACCATTGCGGCCACAGAGCGGCCGAAGTCGCCAGCACGGCGCCTGCCAACAGCAACAACACGTAGGCCATCGCAAGGTCCTGCGGTGATGAATGGGGATAGGCCTTAGTGCTCGCCAGGCACCGCGCGTTCCACTGGCTTACGTGCACTTCGTCACAAAACCGCACGCACCCGGCATTGCCTGCATCGACGGGGGCCTGCACAATCGTGCCCTTTCCCACACCGATCGAAGGCCCCATGGCAGAACCCGATTCGCGTCACCAGGCCGCACTGGACCGTTTTCTCGAGATGAGTCCCGAGCTGCAAACGGAACTGGGCAGCCTCAACCCCCTGGCCGCACGTGCGGCAGGGCTGAGCATCGAGGAATATCGCGCCGAACGTCTGCACGAGGCCTTCGAAGAAGCCGCCAATGGCCAGGACCTGTTCGCCTGGGAACTGACCCTCAAGCTCACCGCCGACACCCCGGAAGACTTTCAGGCGCAAAGGCTGGAGGTTCACAGGGAAGTGGCCGAGATGGCTGGCATGCCGTGGGAGGAGTACATGCAGCTCAATGGCCTGAAGGACGCCTCGGGCTCGGCGTAAAATGCAAGCGCCCTGCGCAAGGCAGGGTGCAGGTTCACTGGGCAGGCCGGGCTCTTATCTAGAGGATATTAGCTAGAGGCTATTGCCGGGCGAAGGCTCTTCGTCTTCGTCGACGGGTGGATTGGCCTCGGTATCGGGTTCTTCCACCGCCTTGTTGCCAGGCGAGCCGTCCTGTTCGTCATCATGCTCGTCGTGGATATCAGGGTAGCCCTCTTCCCCGCTACCTGGCTCGGCGGGCCCTGGATACGGATTCTGCGGGTGGTTGTTGTCTTCGACCATGATATGTCTCCTTTCGTGGCGCGGTTTATCCGCACCTGATAGTGGGAGACCACCGCAACCCGGGAAGTGCCACTGACGTGACGAGCGGTTTGCCCTTCCCTGCAAACCAGCCACTGCCTTGTCTTCTGAGCTTTCTTTGCTATAGCTAAAGGCCTCTCTGATCATTCAGGCAATGGAGTGGCCGTCATGAAAAAGATGAGTGTGAGTCAGCTGACCATGCTGACAGCCGTCAACATGCTGGGATCCGGCATCGTTCTGTTACCCACCAAGCTCGCCGAAGTCGGCGGCATTTCGATCCTCTCCTGGCTGATCACGGCTACCGGCTCCCTGGCCCTGGCCTATGCCTTCGCCCGCTGCGGCATGCTCAGCCGCAAGACCGGTGGCATGGGCGGCTACGCGGAATACACCTTCGGCAAGTCGGGCAACTACATCACCAACTACACCTACGGACTGTCCCTGCTGATCGCCAACGTGGCGATCAGCATCACGGCGGTGGGTTACATCCAGACCCTGTTCGATATCAGACTCGATTCGCTTCAGGTGGGTCTGGCGACCATCGCGCTGTTATGGCTGACCACCTTCGCCAACTTCGGCGGGGCGAGCGTCACCGGCAAGATCGGCGCGATCACGGTGTGGGGCGTGATCGCACCCGTGGTGCTGGTGTCGACGATCGGCTGGTTCTGGTTCGACAGCGGCACCTATGCGGCCGGCTGGAACCCCCACGACATGCCCTGGTACGAAGCGGCCGGCGCCTCGGTGGCAATCACCCTGTGGGCGTTCCTTGGCCTGGAATCGGCGTGTGCCAACGGCGACGCCGTGGAAAACCCGGAAAAAAACGTACCCATTGCCGTGCTCGGCGGCACGTTGGGCGCGGCGGTGATCTACATCCTGTCCACCAATGTGATCGCCGGCATCGTCGACAATGCCGAGCTGGTTTCCTCCACCGCGCCGTTCGGCCTGGTGTTCGCCAAGATGTTCACGCCGATGATCGGCAACCTGGTCATGGGCCTGATGGTGCTCGCCTGCATCGGTTCGCTGCTGGGTTGGCAGTTCACCGTGGCCCAGGTCTTCAAAAGCTCAGCCGACACGGGCTACTTTCTGCCGATCTTCGCCAAGATCAACAAGCACGGGGTGCCGATCATCAGCATGCTGATCCTGCTCGCCATCCAGACCGCGATGGCCTTGCTGACCATCAGCCCAGACCTGGCCAAGCAGTTCGACACCTTGGTGAACCTGGCGGTGGTCACCAACCTGGTGCCGTACATTCTGTCGATGGCCACCTTGATGACCTTGCAGAAGGTGTCGAATGTCCCGGCCAACAAGGCCTTGATAACCAACGTCGTCGCCGCGGTCGCGACAGCCTACAGCTACCTGGCGCTGTACAGCTCGGGAGCCCAGGCCCTGATGCTGGGCGGCGTGGCGACCATTGTCGGCTACACGCTGTTCGGCTTCGTCAACAACCGCCTGATTCGCCTGGAAGCGCTCAACAACAGCGCCCCGACCCAGACCGTTGCCGCCCTGCACATCGTCGGCACGCCGATTCCGGTGAACAGCCTGCCCCGTACCCCAACCACCCCCCCTGCCCTGGAAGCGCGACCATGACGGACCATAGAAACCTGCTCGGCATGCTGGCTTTGTTGATCAGCGACCAACCCGACAAACGCACTGTGTTCGGGCGGGCGCTGATTCAGCTGATCACCGATGTGGAGGAGCGATCCATCAGCGTGATCACCTCCGAGCGCCTGGACGATGCCAAGTCGATCCTGAGCACCGACCCGGCGATCCAGTGCGTATTGCTCAGTTGGGAAATGGACAGGAGTGCCGACCATCAGCAATGCATCGATCTGCTCGCCCGCCTGCGCGAGCGCAACACGCGGGTGCCGGTGTTCCTGATCAGCGACCGCAGCACCGCATCCAACGTGCCGTTGATCGTCATGCAGCACGCCGACGACTTCATCTGGCTGCCCGAGGACACCAGTCGTTTCCTCAGTGGGCGGATCCTGGCGGCCATGGAACGCTATCGCCAAGCGGTGCTGCCGCCCATGTTCGGCGCCCTGCTCAAGTTCGCCCGCAGTTATGAATACTCCTGGCACACCCCGGGCCACGCCGGCGGTACGGCCTTTCTGAAAAGCACGGCTGGCCGGGCGTTCTATGAGTTCTTCGGGGAAAACCTGCTGCGCTCCGACCTGTCCATTTCGGTTGGCGAACTGGGCTCGCTGCTCGACCACAGTGGCCCCATTGGCCAGGGCGAGCGATACGCGGCCAAGGTGTTCGGCGCCCATCGCACCTACTACGTCACCAATGGCTCGTCGATGTCGAACCGGGTGATCCTGATGGCCAGCGTCACCCGCGATCAGATCGCGTTGTGCGACCGTAACTGCCACAAGTCTGCCGAGCACGCGATGACCCTGTCCGGGGCAATCCCGACCTACCTGGTGCCGACGCGCAATCGCTTCGGCATCATCGGCCCGATCCTGCCGCAGACGTTGAGCGCGGCCGCGGTACGCGCGGCCATTGCGAGCAACCCGCTGGTCGGGCCGCACATCGACCCCACGCCGGTGCACGCCATCGTCACCAACTCCACCTATGACGGCTTGACCTACAACGTCACACGGGTCGAGGAATTGCTCGGGCAAAGCGTCGACCGCCTGCACTTCGACGAGGCGTGGTATGGCTACGCGCGGTTCAATCCGTTGTACAAGGACCGCTTCGCGATGCACGGCAGCCCCGATGACCACGACGCCTCCAAGCCGACGGTGTTCGCCACCCAGTCCACCCACAAACTGCTGGCCGCGCTGTCCCAGGCATCGATGATCCATGTGCGCAACGGGCGCAATCCTATTCACCACGCACGCTTCAACGAGTCGTACATGATGCATGCGTCAACCTCGCCCAACTACGCGATCATGGCCTCCTGCGACGTCAGTTCGGCCATGATGGAGGCGCCGAGCGGGCAGATCCTGACCAATGAATCCATCGAGGAAGCCATTGCGTTTCGCCAGGTGATTTCACGGATGCACGCTGACATGCGGGCCAACGACGACTGGTTCGTGTCCTGCTGGCAGCCACCGTCGATAGACATCGGCGGGGCCGCCATCGACTTCCATGAAGTCGATCCGGCGAAGCTCAAGTCCGACCCGAACTGCTGGGTGCTGCACCCCGGCGAAGTCTGGCATGGTTTCGGCGACATCGAAGACGGTTACTGCATGCTCGATCCGATCAAGGTGTCGATTCTGACCCCCGGGATGGGCGACGACGGGCAACTGCTGGACTTCGGCATTCCGGCCTGTGTGGTGAGTGCGTATCTGGGCCGGCAAGGGATCGTGGTCGAGAAAACCACCGACTTCACCCTGCTCTTCCTGTTCTCCATCGGTATCACCAAGGGCAAGTGGGGCACCCTGGTGAACGCACTGCTGGATTTCAAGCGCGACTACGACGCCAACCTTGAGCTGGAACTGTGCCTGCCCGACCTGCTCGCCGCCACGCAGCAGCGCTACAGCGGCATGGGCCTCAGAGACCTGGCCGAAGAGATCTTCACGGCGATGAAGGCCAATCGCACTACGGCCGCCATGGCGGCAGCCTTTGGCATGCTGCCCCAAGCCGAGTTCAGCCCGGTACAGGCCTACGAGAAGCTGGTCCGTAACGAGGTGGAACTGGTGACGCTGGACGATGCGGCTGGACGGGTCGTGGCGACGGGCATCGTGCCCTATCCGCCCGGCATTCCGTTGCTGATGCCCGGCGAGAACGCCGGTGCTGCGGACGGTCCGCTGCTCGCCTACCTGAAGGCGCTGGAGAGCTTCGACCGCGCGTTTCCCGGCTTTGCCCACGACACCCATGGGATCGACAATGATGCCGGGGTGTACCGACTGTCGGTGCTCAGGTAGGAAGACCAACGGCAGTTTTCAGCTTTACGGCCGTGCTATCGGCTCGGCCGCATTTCTGAGAAACTGGACCGTCGGGCATCTCGCCTGCTACCTCCCTCATCCACCGGAGATCCGCTTGCACATCGTACCCAAGGGTTCCGACAGTGATGAACGACTGTCCCACGTGTTACAGGCCAGCGAACGGCTGGCCATGGCCGAGTCCATCGACGAGGTGGTCAGCGTTCTTCGCGACACGGCTCGGGCGACGGTGGGCGCCGAGGGCATCGCGATCGTCATCGAAAATGGCGGGCACTGCACCTACGTGGCCGAGGATGCGGTTTCCCCGCTGTGGAGCGGCAAGACGTTTCCGATCGATCGCTGCGTGTCCGGCTGGGCGATGCTCGACAACAAGACCTACGTCATCCCGGACGTGCGGCTGGACCCGCGCATCCCGCGAGAAGCCTACGACCCGACGTTCGTGCGCAGCCTGGTCATGGTCCCGATCGGCAAACCGCTGGCGGTGGCCGCGCTCGGCGCGTACTGGTCGCAAGTGCGCCCCCATAACCGCGACACCATCGAACGCCTGGAAAGCCTGGCGCGCCTGGCCACCATTGCCATCGAAAACGCGCGCCTGACCCAGGCGCGCAATCGCGCGGCCGCCATTGGCGCTGCGCAGAACCGCATGCTCGCGCTGGCAGTGGCCGAAGGCAGCCTGGACGTCACGCTGGAAGCGATCGTGCGCGAGGTCGAAACCCTGTCCACGTCCGGTCTGCTGGGAAGCGTTCTGCTGCTGGACGACCAGGGGCGGCGCGTGCAGCGCTTCGTGGGCCCCAGCCTTCCTGGTCACTACACCGGGGCGGTCGAAGGTCTCTGCCTGGACTTGGACGCTGGCAAGACGAGCGCCGGCGACAGTTCGAGCGAGGCTTTGGCGAACCAGTTGGCAGTGCTGGCCAACGAGCATGGCCTGCAGGTGTGCTGGTCGACTCCGATCCGTTCGACGCAGGGCGCCGTGATGGGTGCCTTCGTGCTGTATCACCCAGAGGTACGCCAGGCCGTGCCGGCCGACGTCGAGATCATCGATTTCGTCGTGCAGACCATCGGTCTCATGGTGCACCGCGCGCGAGTCGATGTGGCCGTGCGCACCAGCGAGGCCCGGTTGCGCCTGGCGGTGGACCACGCCGATGTCGGGTTCTGGGACGTGGACCTGGTGCAGAACACGCTGGTGTGGCCACCGCAGACCAAAGCGATGTTCGGCATCTCGGCCGATGTGTCGGTCACTCTCGAGGACTTCTATCAGGGTCTGCATCCTCACGATCGCCGGGCGACCATAGAGGCCTTCACAGCGGCCATGGATCCTGACCACCGGGCCCTCTATGACGTGGACTACCGCACCATCGGTCGCGAGGACGGTGTGGTTCGCTGGGTGGCGGCCAAGGGACGGGCCGTGTTCGATGAGCACGGACGCTGTCTGCGCGTCACTGGCACGGCGATGGACATCACCGCCCGCAAGAACGCCGATGAGAAACTGCGCGAGCTCAATGCCACCCTCGAAGGGCGCGTGGCCCAAGCCATCGCCGAGCGCGAAGAAGTCCAATTGGCTTTGCGGCAGAGCCAGAAGATGGAAGCCATGGGGCAACTCACCGGTGGCGTGGCCCACGATTTCAACAACCTGCTCACGCCGATCGTCGGCACGCTGGACATGCTCCAGCGCCGTGGCGTGGGCGGCGAGCGGGAACAACGGCTGATCTCCGGCGCCGTGCAATCGGCGGATCGCGCCAAGACGCTGGTACAGCGGCTACTGGCCTTTGCCCGACGCCAGCCGCTGCAGGCGGTTGCCGTCAACGTCGGCAAGCTGGTCAGCGACATGGGCGACCTGCTGGCCAGCACCACCGGCCCGCAGATCAAGGTCGTCGTCGATGCGCCGGAGCATCTACCCGCGGCGATCGCCGACGTCAACCAGCTCGAAATGGCGCTGCTCAACCTCTCCGTCAACGCCCGAGACGCAATGCTCGAGGGCGGAACACTGCGCATATCCGCCTGCATGGAGTCGATCGAGGCAGGGCATCGGTCGGGGCTTGCCGTGGGCAACTACCTCTGCCTGTCCGTCGCGGACACCGGCTCGGGCATGGACGCCGCCACGCTGGCGCGTGCAGTGGAACCGTTCTTCTCCACCAAGGGCGTCGGCCAGGGCACCGGCCTGGGGCTGTCGATGGTGCATGGGTTGGCCTCGCAGCTGAACGGCGCGCTGACCATTCAAAGCTCACCGGGCCTGGGGACCAACGTCGAGCTGTGGCTGCCACGCAGCGTTACCCTTCCCGCCGAGGCCCTGCGCTTGGTCGACACGCCGGAGCTGTCCTCCAGCCGCGGCGTCGCGCTGCTGGTGGACGACGAAGAGCTGGTACGGGCAAGTACCTCTTACATGCTGGCCGAACTGGGCTATTGCGTCATCGAGGCCGCATCCGGCGAGGAAGCCATCGCCCTGATGGACACCGGCGAGGCCTTCGACCTGCTGATCACCGACCACCTCATGCCGGGCATCAGCGGCACCGATCTGGCCAGGCAGGTCCGCTGCTCCCGGCCGGGGACCGCGATCCTGCTGGTTTCAGGCTATGCCGAGCGCGAGGGCCTCGACCCGGACCTGCCGCGGTTGAGCAAGCCGTTCAGGAAGAATGAACTGGCGACGAGTCTGGCGCAGTTGGGGCGCGAGGGCTGACAATGGAGACACGGTCCGTCACACGGCCGTGGCCTTGCGATGGACCAGGCTTTCGCCGAACCGAGAGTACGTAGAGCAGACGTACAACTACCACCGTACCTATGCGACAATAGCCGCACTGTCCGGTCTGCATCCCGCCTTTATTGCCCGGCTCCAGCGTGGTATCGCGTCGGCCATAGAATCGATATCACCTGAACCCATCGCTCCCCCAGTTATTGATAGGTAAGCTCCTTGATCTCCACAGCTAACATCACCATGCAGTTTGGCGCCAAGCCGCTGTTCGAGAACGTTTCCGTGAAATTCGGCAACGGCAACCGCTACGGCCTGATCGGCGCCAATGGATGTGGCAAGTCGACGTTCATGAAGATCCTGGGCGGCGATCTGGAGCCCTCGGGTGGCCAGGTCATGCTCGAACCGAACGTGCGCCTGGGCAAGCTGCGTCAGGATCAGTTCGCCTACGAGCAGTTCAGCGTGATCGATACGGTCATCATGGGCCACGAGGAGCTGTGGAAGGTCAAGGCCGAGCGCGACCGGATCTACTCGCTGCCGGAAATGAGCGAGGAAGACGGCATGGCCGTCGCCGAGCTGGAGACCGAGTTCGCGGAAATGGACGGCTACACCGCAGAGTCCCGTGCCGGCGAGCTGTTGCTGGGTCTGGGCATTCCGCTGGAGCAGCATTTCGGCCCGATGACCGAAGTCGCGCCGGGTTGGAAGCTGCGGGTGCTGCTGGCACAGGCGTTGTTCTCGGATCCTGAAGTGCTGTTGCTCGACGAACCGACCAACCACCTGGACATCAACACCATTCGCTGGCTGGAAAACATCCTCACGGCGCGTAACAGCACCATGATCATCATTTCCCACGACCGGCACTTCCTCAACAGCGTCTGCACCCACATGGCCGACCTGGATTACGGCGAGTTGCGTCTGTTCCCGGGCAACTACGACGAGTACATGACCGCGGCGACCCAATCGCGCGAGCAGCTGCTGTCGGACAACGCCAAGAAGAAAGCCCAGATCGCCGAACTGCAAACCTTCGTTTCGCGCTTCTCGGCCAACGCTTCCAAAGCCAAGCAGGCGACGTCGCGGGCCAAGCAGATCGACAAGATCCAGCTGGCCGAGGTCAAGCCCTCGAGCCGTGTCAGCCCGTTCATCCGCTTCGAGCAGAACAAGAAGCTGCACCGCCAGGCGGTCACCGTCGAGCGCATGTCCAAGGGCTTCGACGGCAAGCCGTTGTTCGAGAACTTCAGTTTCGTGGTCGAGGCTGGCGAGCGTGTGGCGATCATCGGCCCGAACGGGATCGGCAAGACCACCCTGTTGCGTACCCTGGTCGGCGAACTGACCCCGGACGCGGGCGCGGTGAAGTGGACCGAGAGCGCCGAGCTTGGCTATTACGCCCAGGACCACGCGCACGATTTCGAAGACGACATGAACCTGTTCGACTGGATGGGCCAGTGGACACAGGGCGAGCAGATGGTGCGTGGCACCTTGGGCCGCATGCTGTTCTCCAACGACGAGATTCTCAAGTCGGTGAAGGTGATTTCCGGTGGTGAGCAGGGGCGCATGCTGTTCGGCAAGCTGACCTTGCAGAAGCCCAACGTGCTGATCATGGACGAGCCGACCAACCACTTGGACATGGAGTCGATCGAGGCGCTGAACCTGGCGCTGGAGAACTATCCTGGCACGCTGGTGTTCGTCAGCCACGACCGCGAGTTCGTCTCCTCCCTGGCCACCCGCATCATCGAGCTGAGCGCCAGCGGCGTGGTCGACTTCAGCGGCACGTACGACGACTACCTGCGCAGCCAAGGCGTGGTTTTCTAAACCCGAAGTCCCTGTAGCAGCGGCGCGAGCCGCGTCCGGGGGCGCTGCGTTTGTTCTGACCCTGCGCGTGCGCCGCCGACGCGGCTTGCGCGGTCCCTGTAGCGTCCGGGGGCGCCGCGTTTGTTCTGACCCTGCGCGTGTGCCGCCGACGCGGCTTGCGCCGCTGCTACAGGGGTATGCGAACGTCTCCAGGGATGGTGCGGGCGCGATCCGTGTAGCAGCGGGGCCAGCCCCCGGCGCGGGGGCCGCGGTTGGTGGGGACCCCCCCGGG
>NZ_JASCPM010000046.1:0-37147 GCF_029960215.1 Pseudomonas sp. PS01301
GGGGGGTGGGGGCGGCGGTTGGGGGGTGGGGGTGTGTGTGGGGGGGGGCCCCCCCCCGCGTCCGGGGTCGATGCGGTCGCTCAGGTATACCGCGTATACCGCCGACGCGGCTTGCGCCGCTGCTACAAGGGACGGGTGTTTCTGTGGCAGCGGTGCAAGCCGCGTCAAGATTCGACACGGCAGGATGTCAGCCGTGATACTGCGCCGAAAACTCGTGCACGGCCCTGATGAAGGCACCGGCATGCTCGGGGTCCACTTCCGGCGTGATGCCGTGGCCGAGGTTGAACACATGGCCGGTGCCCTGGCCATAACTGGCAAGGATTCGCGCCACTTCGGCGCGGATCGCTTCGGGCTTGGCGTACAGCACGGTGGGGTCCATGTTGCCTTGCAGCGCGACCTTGTGACCCACGCGGCGACGGGCTTCGCCGATGTCGCAGGTCCAGTCCAGACCCAACGCGTCGGCGCCGGCGTCGGCAATGCTTTCCAGCCACAGGCCGCCGTTCTTGGTGAACAGAATGACCGGCACCTTGCGCCCTTCGTGCTCGCGGATCAGGCCGCTGACGATCTTGCGCATGTAGGCCAGGGAGAATTCCTGATACGCCGCGGCGGACAGGTTGCCGCCCCAGGTATCGAAGATCTGCACCGCCTGGGCACCGGCCAGGATCTGGCCGTTGAGGTAGCTGGTGACCGACTGCGCGAGCTTGTCCAGCAACAGGTGCATGGCCTGGGGCTGGTCGTAGAGCATGGCCTTGGTCTTGCGGAAGTCCTTGGACGAGCCGCCTTCGACCATGTAGGTGGCCAGGGTCCAGGGGCTGCCGGAGAAGCCGATCAGCGGCACCCGGCCGTTGAGTTCGCGGCGGATGGTGCTGACCGCGTCCATGACGTAGCCCAGATCCTGCTGCGCGTCGGGGATCGGCAACGCTTCGATGTCGGCCAGGGTGCTGACGACTTTCTTGAAGCGCGGGCCTTCGCCGGTTTCGAAATACAGGCCCTGGCCCATAGCATCGGGGATGGTAAGGATGTCGGAGAACAGGATGGCGGCGTCGAGCGGGTAACGCTCCAGTGGCTGCATCGTGACTTCGCAGGCGAACGACGGGTTCTTGCACAGGCTCATGAAGTCACCGGCCTTGGCACGGCTGGCGCGGTACTCGGGCAGGTAGCGACCGGCCTGGCGCATCATCCACACCGGGGTGACGTCGACGGGTTGCTTGAGCAGGGCACGCAGGAAGCGGTCGTTCTTGAGGGCAGTCATGTCAACATCCGGCAGAAAAGTGGAGGGATTTTCGCAGAGCGCAGGGCAACATGCCACCCGCCAGGGGTGGGCGGCGGACCTCTGTGGGTGACCGCCCTGCTGCCCGGTTGGATCAGTTTCCAGTGTCGCTGCAACGGCTGACCAAGGCGTCGATCCGGCTTTTGCACTGGTCCATGGCCTGAGCATGGCCCTGGCTAAGTTCGACTTGGCGCTGGCACAGGTTCAACGCGGCCAGTACCAGCAAGCGGTCGCCGACCAATGTCGGGTGACTGCGTTTGGTCTGTGCCAAGGTGCGTTCGAGCATGCCGAACGCCTGACGCAACGCCTGCTGTTCGCCGGGCGGCGCTTTCACTGAATATTCGTTGCCCAGAATCGAGAAGACCTCGACCCCGTCGTCAAGGTTCATACCGCTGCCGCGGCAGCGCGCTCGACCAGGGCCTGAATGCGCGCAGTGGTCGCGCCCTGCTTCTCTTCATGTTCCAGCAGGCTGAGTTGCAACGTGTCGTTGTCATCCTTGGCCTGAGCCAGCTCGCCGGACAGTTGGGCATTGCGTTCAGCCAGTTCCCGGTTGTGTTGCACCAGCTCGTTTACCAGGTTTTCCAATTGATTCAGAGACGCTTCCAACATTAGCTATTTCCAACACTTTTTCAGGGGCGCGAACGATAAAGAAAAAATCTCGCTCGGGCCAGCTTTGATAGGACCTCGATGGACCTACCGATCGTCATTCGGTTCGCTCCGTTCATCGGTCTTCAGGGGTCTGGCCATTTGCAATGAGGCCAGCCCCTCAAGACTTTTCACGTTCGACCGATAAGCAGCGATGCTCCTTTCTGTGTCGCACGGACCGCGCCCTACCCTTCGGTGTCCCTACATGTCTCTACGCAACATGAACATTGCTCCGCGTGCTCTGCTCGGCTTCTCCCTCATTGGTCTGCTGATGATCGTGCTGGGGGTGTTTTCCCTGAACCAGATGAGTCATATCCGTGCCGCCGGCCAGAATATCGAGAACAATACCGTCCCCAGCATCAGCAGCCTCAACGACCTGACCCAGCTGACCCTGCGCCTGCGCGTGCTGTCGTACCGCCTGCTGTTGAATCGCGAAGCCGATACCCAGCAGAAGACCGTGCAGTTGTTCGAGCAGCGCAACCAACAGATCAACCAGGCCCAGGCCCGCTACGAGAAAATGATCGCCAGTGCAGAGGAACAGGCTGCGTACGACGACTACACTCGCCTGCTCGGCCAGTATCGTCAGCTCGAGACGCGCATGAAGGGCTTTTCCGCCAGCGGCCAGGTGGATGAACTGCGCGCGCTGCTCAACAGCGACATGTTGAGCAACTCGGAACAGGTCAATACCGCGCTTGATAAGCTGGTCAAGATCAACAACGCGCAGACCCGCGAGATCAACCAGCAAGCCGATGACGAATACCGCTCGGCGTTCAGCTGGGTGGTGGGCATGCTGATCGTGGCCACGCTGCTGACGTTCCTGTTCGCCTGGCTGCTGACCCGCAGCATCGTCAAGCCGATCGATCAGGCGTTGGTCGCGGCCGAGGCCATCGCCGAGGGCAATCTGACCCAGCCGATCCATGCAGAGGGACGCGACGAAGCCGCGCGCCTGCTGCTGGCCATGCAGAAGATGCAGGGCAAGCTGCGTGACACTCTGCAGCGCATTTCCGGTTCAGCCACGCAGCTGGCCTCTGCCGCCGAGGAGCTCAACAGCGTGACCGACGAAGGCGCGCGCGGTTTGACTCAGCAGAACAACGAGATCGAACAGGCTGCCACGGCGGTCAACGAGATGACCAGTGCGGTGGAAGAAGTGGCTCGCAATGCCGTGAGCACTTCCGAGGCTTCCCGGGACGCCACGACGTCGGCCAGCGATGGCCGCGATCTGGTCATGGAAACGGTCAGCGCCATTGAGCGCATGAGTGGCGACGTGCAGAGCACGGCCGATCTGATCGGCCATCTGGCCGCCGAGTCGCGGGATATCGGCAAGGTGCTGGACGTGATTCGTGGCCTGGCTGACCAGACCAACCTGCTGGCGCTCAACGCCGCCATCGAGGCGGCCCGCGCTGGTGAGGCCGGCCGCGGCTTTGCCGTGGTGGCCGACGAAGTCCGTGCCTTGGCCCATCGCACCCAGCAGTCGACCAGCGAAATCGAACGCATGATCGGCAGCATCCAGGGCGGCACAGAACAGGCGGTTGATTCGATGCGCAACAGCACCGAACGCGCCGAGTCGACCCTCAACATCGCCAAGGGCGCCGGCATGGCGCTGGAGACGATCAATGGCGCCATCGTGCAGATCAACGAGCGCAACCTGGTGATCGCCAGCGCCGCCGAAGAACAGGCGCAGGTGGCACGCGAGGTGGATCGCAACCTGGTGAACATTCGCGACCTGTCGGTGCAGACCGCCGCAGGGTCGGCGCAGACCACGGCCGCCAGCGGCGAGCTGGCGCGCCTGGCGGTGGAGCTGAACGCGATGGTGGCACGCTTCAAGGTGTAACCCTCGGGCGCCTGGACGCGGCTCGCGCCGCTGCTACAGAAACACTGCGATCCCCTGTAGCAGCGGTGCAAGCCGCGTCCGGCCTCGACACGGTTTTCCAGGTGCACCGCGTGCACCGCCGACGCGGCTTGCGCTGCTGCTACAGAAGCACCGCGATCCCTGTAGCAGCGGTGCAAGCCGCGTCCGGCTTCAACGCGGTGGTTCAGGTACACCGCAGAGCTCGGATCAGAACTCGATCCGCACATCCCCCTTCGGCACGCTGCAGCAGGACAGGATGTAGCCCTCGGCTTCGTCATCCTCGGTGATGCCGCCGTTGTGCTCCATCTCCACTTCGCCGCCCAGCTTCAATACCTTGCAGGTGCCGCAGATGCCCATGCCGCACGCCTTGGGGATCATCATGCCGAGCTTGGACGCCGCCGCGTGCACGGTTTCGCCCGGTGCCACACGGATGCTCTTGCCGCTGGCGGTGAACTCCACCAGGTGCAGTTCGGAAACGTCTACCTCCGGCGCATCGGCTGCCTGCTCGGCCTGTTCCACGGCGTCGGCGCGCGCCTCCGGGGGCGTGGCGCCGAACGATTCCTCGTGGTAGCGGGTCATGTCGAAACCGGCGGCTTCCAGCAAGCGTTTGACCGCGTTCATGTAAGGCGTCGGACCGCAGCAGTACACCTCGCGCTCCATGAAGTCGGGCGCGATCAGTTCCAGCAGCTTGTGGTTCAGGTAGCCACGATAGCCCGACCACGGTTCGCCCAGCCCGTGCTTCTCGCAGATGATGTGCAAGCTGAAATTGTCGACCCGCGAGGCCATGTGCTCCAGCTCGCGGTGGTAGATGATGTCCTTGGGCGAGCGCGCGCTGTGCACGAAGACCATGTCGACGTTGGCATTGGTGTCGTAGAACCAGCGCGCCATCGACATCACCGGCGTGATGCCCACCCCGCCGCTGAGGTAGAGGATCTTCGGCGCTGGAAAATCGATCGCGTTGAACAACCCCACCGGCCCGTGCACCGCCAGCTCCTGACCTTCGTGCAGGGTGTCGTGCAACCAGTTCGACACCCGCCCGCCCGGCACCCGCTTGATGGTGATGGAAAAGCTGTACGGCACCGACGGCGCGCTGGAAATGGTATACGAGCGCATCACCGGCTCGCCTTCGATTTCCAGCTCCAGGGTCACGAACTGGCCCGGCTTGAAAAAGAACAGAATGGGTTGGTCGGCCATGAAGCAGAAGGTGCGCACGTCCCAGGTTTCCTGGATCACCTTGACGCAACGAACGATATGGCGCCCGTTGGCCCAGGTCTGGGTATTGACGGGCATCAGGAAGGGGTTGGACATGCTGTTCTCCAAGGTCGATTACCGACGGTGCGTACAGCGATTCTGCGTGCGCGCTGCCCCTGTCACATTCCCATCCGCGACATCCGCATGCTTATGGCGACCAGGCCCATGCGGCCTAGCCTGCAGCGTCGGGAATGGATTTGGCCATGTCGCCCATGGATAAGGTTACCAACGCGCCGAGTCGCACACTCCACCGCATCTGAACGCAGTTTCAGCCGCCTTGCGTCGACAACCGTAACCGCCACTTTTTTCGCGGCCACACTGCATGGCCATGAGGATCAACACGATGGATGCCACCACTACCCTGAGCCTGGGCGATCCACTGGAACCCGCGCGCAAGGCCACCGCCCAGATGCTGCAGGAGCGCGAGCGCACCTTCTCGCTGCCACAGCCGTTCTACAACGACGAGCGCCTGTTCCAGATCGACATGCAGGAGATCTTCAACAAGGAGTGGCTGATCGCCGGCATGACGTGCGAGATCCCGGCCAAGGGCAACTATCTCACGCTGCAGATCGGCAGCAATCCGATCATCCTGGTGCGTGGCGCCGAAGGGGTGGTGCATGCCTTTCACAACGTCTGCCGCCATCGCGGTTCGCGGCTGTGCACCAAGGAAAAGGGCAAGGTGGCCAAACTGGTCTGCCACTACCATCAATGGACCTACGAACTCGACGGTCGCCTGCTGTTCGCCGGCACCGAGATGGGCGCCGATTTCGACATGAAGCAGTACGGCCTCAAGCCCGTGCACGTGAAGACGTCCGGCGGCTACATCTTCATCAGTCTGGCCGAGAACCCGCCCGCGATCGATAACTTCCTCAGTACGCTGAACCATTACATGGAACCGTACGACATGGAAAACACCAAGGTCGCGGTGCAGACCGATCTGCTGGAAAAGGCCAACTGGAAACTGGTGCTGGAGAACAACCGCGAGTGCTATCACTGCGGCGGCTCCCACCCCGAATTGCTCAAGACCCTGCTGGAATGGGACGACGTCACCGACCCACGCGCCGACCAGGCCTTCAAGGACCACGTGGCTGCTTCGGCCGCTGCCTGGGATGCCGAGAAGATCCCCTACGCCCACGCCAGCCATGGCCTGCGCAACCGCATCGTGCGCATGCCGCTGCTCAAGGGCACGCTGTCGATGACGATGGATGGCCAGGTCGGCTGCAAGAAACTGATGGGCCGCATCAAGAACCCTGACCTGGGCTCGATGCGCATCCTGCACTTGCCGCACTCCTGGAACCACTGCATGGGTGACCACATCATCGTCTTCACGGTGTGGCCGATCAGCGCCCAGGAAACCCTGGTGACCACCAAGTGGCTGGTGCACAAGGATGCCGTGGAATGCGTGGACTACGACGTCGCCCGCATGCGCCAGGTGTGGGACGCCACCAACGACCAGGACCGGCGCCTGGCCGAGGAAAACCAGCGTGGCATCAACTCCACCGCCTACCAGCCAGGCCCGTATTCGAAAACCTACGAGTTCGGCGTGGTGAACTTCATCGACTGGTACAGCGAGCGCCTGCTGAGCAACCTGGGGGCGGAGCCTGCGGCCTATCTCAAGGGTGTGGCTGTGCACGAGTGACCCATGGCTGCGGCAAAAGCTGCGTCAGTGCCCCGCTGTTCATCCAAGAACTGCGGTGAGGGCTGACGCAGTTGGCGCCGTTGCTGCAGGACGCTCGGGCAGCCTGCAGGAGGTGCTGGGTTTGTAGGCGGTGTTCGTACCAAAGGCGCTCATGGTGAGTGGCTTGCCGATCGGAGATAAACGAGAAGAATTCTCAGGCTAAGGTAGGATACCATGTCGCCCTCTCGAAACACCTCCGAACAACTCAGTTCTCAACAGCTCAGTTCTCAACAGCTCGATCCTCAACAACCCAGCCTCCAACAACGCGATCTTCACAGCCGTACCCCCACCCTGGTGTTGTCAGACCCTCGCGGCCTTCCCGTACGTCGCATCGACTACTACCGATGCCAAGCCGATACCGCTGCTGAATCACGAATCAACGCTCAGTGGCATGACCACGCTGGACGTCCGACCGATCAGTGGGATGCACGCCAGTTTGCCCATTTCCAGGCCGGAACCAGCACGACGCCGAACCAGCACAGTGCATTCAGCCTGACGGGCAATGTTGTGATAGAACACAATGTGGACAGCGGCGGCACAACCCACCTGTACGATGCAGCCGGCCGTTTGGCTGAAAGCTGGAATGCCAACGGCGCCAGCAAGCAATATCGATACGACCCCTGCGCAAGGCCGGTGGCCATTCTCCAGTCAGACGCCGATGGCAGCGTGCGGACCACTCAACGCCTCAGCTACGGCGCGGCGGATGCAACGTCCGCGGCACGCAACCAGTGCGGGCGGGTCTGCCGACACGATGACGACAGCGGCACTCTGTTGTTCGAGTGCTATACGTTGCGTGGCGAAACAAGCGCCCAGCGACAGCGCTTTCTCACTGATCTCGCGGCGCCGGACTGGCCTGCCGAGACACCCGCGCGCGATGCCCTACTCGAACCCGGCGACGGTTACCTGAGCCTGAATCAGTTCGATGCTGTCGGTGCACCGTTGAGCATGACGGACGCCAAAGGCAACCGACAAACGCCCCGCTACGACCTGAACGGACAAGAAACCGCCAGGACGTTGCACACTGCCGCTGGCGCACGGCATGAGCTGGCATCGGCCATCGAATTCGACGCCGCGGCGCGCATGATTCGGCAACGCCTGGGCAATGGCGTGACCTGTCACTCCCAGTACTGCGAGCGAAGCGGGCGGTTGGTGCAGTTGCGCGCGCAGCGCACGCAGGGTGAGGTCGTGCAAGACCTGCGCTATGACTATGACCCCGTGGGCAATGTGCTCAGTGTCACCGACGCCATCCAGGTGACCCAGCATTTCGCCAATCAGCGCATCGAGCCCACCCAGCACTACGCCTATGACACCCTTTACCAACTGACGAGCGCCAGCGGCCGCGAAGCGGCCAGCGCCGAGGGCCATGGGCCAGGGCTGCCGGGCCTGCAACCGCTGAGCGACGACAGCCGGCTGCGCAACTACACCCAGCGCTACAGCTACGACGCTGCAGGCAACCTGGTGCAGTTGCGTCATGTCAATGGCCAGAGCAATTGGACCCGTACGCTGAGCGTGGCGCGCAACAGCAACCGGGCGCTTCCCGAGCGTAATGGCCAGCTGCCCGATGAGGCCTCCATCGCTGCAAGCTTTGACCGCGCCGGTAATCTGCGTGAGTTGCAACCGGGGCAACGGCTGCTCTGGAACGGCGACAACCAGCTAGCGCAGGTGACGCCTGTGACCCGCGACGACGGCAATGACGATTATGAACGTTACGTTTATGGCCACGACGGCCTGCGCACTCGCAAGCTGGCCAGTGCGCAAGGCCGAATGGGCGCACGGATCAGCGAAGTGCGTTACCTGCCGGGCCTGGAAATTCGTACCGACAGCGCTCGCGGCGAAGAGCTGCATGTCATCAAGACCCAAGCAGGGCGAAGCAGCATGCGCCTGTTGCACTGGCAATCCGAACCGCCCGAGTCGCTGCCCAATGATCAACTGCGCTACGGCCTGGATAACGCCTTGGGCTCGTGCACGATCGAACTCGATGGTACGGCGCAGCTGCTCAGCCGCGAGGAGTATTATCCATTCGGTGGCACGGCGTGCTGGGCCGCTCGCAACGCCGTGGAGGCCAGCTACAAGACCGTGCGCTACTCGGGCAAGGAGCGCGATGCCAGTGGCCTGTACTACTACGGCCTGCGTTACTACGCGCCTTGGCTGCAACGTTGGATCAATCCCGACCCCGGTGGCATCATCGACGGCCTGAACCTGTACCGCATGGTCAGCAACAACCCGATCACCCGGCGCGATGAGCAAGGTCTGGAGGGCGAGGATCTAAACGATCGGATCAACACGCGCATCCAGCGTTTCGAAGGCGTGCTGGAAGACAAGCATCGCGCCGCACGAAACGTCAATAAAGGCATCGAGAACGAGCGCGACAAATGGCTCAAACGGGCGCGCGCGGTGGGGCGTGGGGCCGTGGTTGGCGTGGGGGCCGCAGTGGGCTATGCCGGCGGTGGCCTGGCAGGTGCGGCAGCTGGATCCGTGACCAGTCCGGCTGGCGCAGTGGTGGGCGCAGTCGCAGGCACACTGGTAGCGGGTGAAATCTTCGCCCATTCGGCAGGCAAGCTGGCCGATGAAATGGGCTTGGGCGCACCGCTCAACATCATGTCCCACGCATTCGACTGGGACTACGAGTCCCATGAGCAACAGGACTTTGTCTCCACGGGCCGGCGGATCAAGGACCGCATCCGTTCACTCAAGCCGGAGACGGTGGAACAGTGGGCCGATAGCGCGAAGGACGTCACCGAGCGCGCAATGCCCTTTGCCGAAACCGTCAGCACACAGTATGTGTTCGCCGCGGTGGTGCCCTCGGCCATCACGCTAGGCGTGGAGTTGGCCAAAGGCCCAAAGAGCGATGAGAAGATCAACTACCTGATCAATCAGGGGGATGTGTTGGTGAACTACATCGAATGGGATTTTGCCGAGATCAAGGCATTGCTGGCCCAGGATGGAGCGCAGTACCCGAGCACCGAGACGCAGTTCAAGCCGCTGCCCAAGGACAAGAGCTTCGAGTCTCTGGAGCGCAGGAAAAACGGTGTGATCACCCAGATACGCACGACTCAGACCAACTTGCGCCAGCACCTGGAAAACCGCAAGGCGGCATAGACTGCAGCACAGGCGCCCGGCGTATCAGCCACCCACCGAGGTTTTCAATGAGCCGCGACAGTGGCTAAAAGCACCGGGCGCCACTGCAATTGTGTGAAAGGTCTATACCATCGGTGTTCATGGCTAGGGGCTGATCGATCGGAGATAAAGAGGGAAATCTATCCGATCAAGGCAGGCCGCTATGTCGTCTATCCAAAGCATTCCCGATTATCTTAAAGTCCACACCCGCACGCCGGCGCTGGTGACTTGCGACCCGCGCGGTCTTGCGGTACGCACCGTGGGATATTACCGACGCGACGCCAGCACATCGGCACGCTCCAGCGTCAGTGCGCAATGGTACGATCAAGCCCAGCGCCCTATTGCTCAATGGGACCCAAGACAGTTTCAACATTTCCAGGCCGGGGTCAGCGATACGCCGAACCAGACTACGGTTTTCACTTTGTCCGGTCGCCCGGTGCAGCAACGTAATGTGGACTCCGGCCACAAGGTCATGTTGCATGACGCCCTGGGGCTGCCAAGAAGCACCTGGGACAGCCAAGGTACCTGCACCACGACGCAATACGACAGCCTCATGCGCCTGGACGCGGTGGTCAAGCGCGACGCCGCAGGGCAGTCACGCACCGTGCAGCGAATCACCTACAGCCCGGTCGATGCTACCGAGGCTGCGCTCAACCGCTGCGCCGCAATCAGTCGCCAGGATGATGATGCAGGCAGTTTCCTGGTGCATGCCTACGCGCAGCTCGGCGGCGTGTTGCACAGTACCCGCCATTTCCTCATCGACGATCGACTGCCCGACTGGCCCGAAGCCGCGGCCGCCCGCGACGCGCTGCTCGAACCAGGAGTAGGCTACGCCAGCCGGACACAGCACGATGCCATGGGCAGCGCCACTGGCACCACCGATGCGATGGGCAATGTGCAGCATTGGCGTATGGACATTGCAGGGGGTGAATACCACAGCCGCCTAATCACAGCGACTCAAGTGGAGCACACGCTATTGCAAGACGTCGAAAGCGACGCCACTGGCCATGTCATCACCCAGACCTTGGGCAACGGTGTTGTCAGCCATGCCGAGTACACACCTGAGGATGACCGGCTGATACGACTACGCTCCATTCGCGCAAATGGCAGCGTGGTGCAGGACCTGAGCTATGAATACGACCCTGTCGGCAACATCCTGTCGATCAGCGATGCAGTCGAACCTACTCGCTACTTCGCCAACCAACGCACCGAACCGGTGAACCGTTATACCTACGACTCGTTCTCCCAATTGATCCAGGCCAGTGGCCGCGAGGCCGTCAACGCTGCCAGCCAGGGCCCGGGACTGCCGAGCGTGCAACCGCTGCCGAGCGACCCTACCCTGCTGATCAATTACACCCAGCACTTCAACTACGACGAGGCCGGCAACCTGCTGGAACTGCGCCACGTCAATGGCCAGCGCAATTACACTCGACGCATGGCCGTCGCGCGTTTGAGCAACCGCTCACTGCCTGAACGCGATGGTCAACTGCCTACTGAAGCCGAGCTTGCGACAGCGTTCGACGCCAATGGCAATCTTCACCAACTGCAGCCCGGCCAACGGCTGGCGTGGGATCTGGATAACCAGCTGCAACGAGTCACCCCGGTGGTGCGCGAAGACGGTGAAGACGACTACGAACGATACGGCTACGACGCCAGTGGCGCCCGGGTGCGCAAGACCGCCAGCGCGCAGCTGCGCAATGGCTGCCGCATCAGCGATGTTCGCTACCTGGCTGGATTGGAAGTGCGCACCGACAGCAGCACCGGCGAAGAGCTTCATGTCATCACGGCGCAAGCTGGCTATAGCACTGTGCGCCTGTTGCACTGGCAAGCGGGCAAGCCCCAGCAGATCGATAATGATCAACTGCGTTTTGGCCTGGACAACCACCTGGGCTCCTGCACCCTGGAGCTCGATGCGACGGCCCAACTGCTGAGCCGTGAAGAGTACTACCCTTTCGGCGGAACCTCTTGCATCGCAGGACGAAACAGTCTTGAAGCCAAGTACAAGACCCTGCGCTACTCGGGCAAGGAGCGCGATGCCAGTGGTCTTTACTACTATGGTTTGCGCTATTACGCCCCCTGGTTGCAACGATGGATCAACCCGGATCCAAGTGGGGATGTCGATGGGCTCAACCTTTATCGGATGGTGGGTAACAATCCGATAAACCTCATTGATCCTGACGGTGGCCAAGGTGACGAGACGCCTCGCAAAAAGCTGGGCCTCAGGGATAGCTTTCGACGCGAGGTACTCCGCAGTGTCGGCAGCATGAACATCAACCTTGCTCAGGGGCCGGGCGCGCGACGTGAAGCGGCTCAACGCTTGGCGCGAGACGAGGAAAGGACATTGGCACAAGCTCAAATGGAGCGCAAATTAGCCCTTCTGCAGAGCATGTTCGAGCTCACAACATCGGCGACCCACACATCAGATGTCGCTATTGAAAGCATGGACGACATGGCTGAGTTCGGCAAAGTAGCGGCGTTTCGTATTGGCGCTATCGTCGTCTCCAATCTGGCCTCTACGGCAGCGGGCTTGGGCGCTGGTGCTCTGGCACTGGGCACAACAGGCCCTGCAGCACCATTCATAGCCATGGCTGCGGGGAAAGCGGCCAGTGTCGCAGCAGAAAAAGGGATGGAAAAACTCGGGATGCCAACCACCCTCAACCTCAAGAGCGGCGCGTTGAATCCCAGTAGCATCAAACACTCCGCCATGTACAAAAAACACGGTGTGGGGGGGTCAATCCTCGCCAAATTCAGGGGGTTTGTGCCGGACGACAAGAAAAACCAGACTAACTTGGCTCTCGAGACCGTGAAAACCGGTGGCGGCATGATTATCAAAAAAGTGTTGGGCAGCGCTGAAGGTGCTTTCGGTTTCAAAATCTTTATCGACATGGGAAAGGCTGCAGTCGAGGCCAATAGCGTAATCAACGGTAAATCACAGGAAAAAATGGAAAAGGTGGAACGTAATGCCGTCGATTTGATTCAAGATTTGGTAAACCGGACCCAAGAGGTCGTCATCGGCATGGCACCCAATGGCTTCGATTCGGATGGGGTGCTGCACAGAGGCTTATTTAGTAATGTCACGGTGGGTGGGCTCAGTGAACAACTGGGAATGGCCATCGACGAGATCGAAAACACGCGAAGTGCGGCAAGAGCCTACCGTGAATCACACCAGCGAACGACGTTCTACGCTTGAATACATCAGGGTGAAGGTTGGCAGCCGGCCCAAGGTATGCTCAAGACTCAGCCACCGGCCAGTCCTGCAATATCTTGCAAACGCCTGACTTTTACCTGGTATCAAGGCTTGCCCTATGGTCGCCCCCCAACAATAAAAAAGGGGCGTCACCATGTCATGCACTTCTCATTTGCCAAGCGCAGGCAATCGATCCACCGGGGGCTATCTACCCGGTATCGACGGCTTGCGCGCCATCGCGGTACTTGCCGTGATCATCTTCCACGTCGAGTTCCTCGGGTTCCTTGAGGGGGGCTTCACCGGCGTGGACATGTTCTTTGTCATTTCCGGTTACGTCATCAGCCAGTCCCTGGCCGAACGAGGTGACCGGCCTGGGCGTGAGTACCTGCTGGAGTTCTATCGCCGCAGGGCCCTGCGTATCCTCCCGGCGCTGTTGGTAGTGCTGTTGGTCAGCGTGATGCTGTCTGCCCTGTTGGTGCCGCCGGTGTGGCTCAGCAACCAGAACGACGAAACCGGCCTGGCCGCGTTTCTGGGCGTCAGCAACTTCACCCTGGCTTGGCAGAGCGACACATATTTTTCCCCCCGTGCCGAGTTCAACCCCTACCTGCACACCTGGTCGCTGGGCGTGGAGGAGCAGTTCTACGTGATCTTTCCGGTGCTGTTTTTCTGCTGGCTGCGCTACCACGCCACCCACCTGCTGGCCCGGATCGCGTTGCCGCTGCTGACCGTGGCGTCGCTGCTGTGGTGCGCGGTGCAGACCCAGGCCGCACCGTTGTCGGCGTTCTACCTGTTGCCGAGCCGGTTCTGGGAACTTGCGGCTGGAGCGCTGCTGTTTCAGATGTTGAGCACCACCACCGGTGCTCGGCGCGAGGCAACGCGGCCGTTGATCCTACTGAGCGCCGGACTGGGATTGCTGGTGGCTGGGTTCATCTGGACGCCTGCGCGCAGCTTTCCCTTTCCCTGGGCGCTGGTCACTGTGGTAGGTACTGCGTCGGCGATTGCCGGCATTGTGCTCGCGGGTGTCGAGCGCTCCAGCTTACTGCACCGAATCGTGAGTGCGCGGCCAGTGACCTACCTGGGACGCTTGTCGTATTCGCTGTACTTGTGGCACTGGCCGGTGGCCGTGTTCCTGCGCTGGACCGTTGGCCTGGAGACAGTGCTCGTACAGGTGCTGTACCCGCTGGTTGTGCTGGGTCTGGCTGCCGCTTCCTACCACTGGATCGAACAACCCATACGCCGTGGCCGCAGCGTGTTTCAACGTCGTGCCAGCCTGACCCTCGGCGCGGCCCTGCTGGCCGTGGGGCTCTCTGCCTGGGCCGCCATGTGGACGGTGGACAGCACCGAACGCCTGTCTTTGAGCACGGTCGCCGACAGTTACACCTGGCACGCCTACAAGCATTACCCCCGCGAGCCCATCGAACCGGTCGAGGACCCTGCCCTGCAAGGTCGCCAATTGTTCGTGCTGGGCGACTCGCACACGGCTGCCTACCGCACGATGTTGAATATCGTCTCGCTGCGCTTGGGCATCGAGGTGGTGGAATACGAACGCGGCGGCTGCGCGGTGGTGAGTCTGCTGGCGGCCGATCCGCCCGCCTGCAGCGCTTGGCGAGACGCCGCCCTGGCCGATATTCAGGCGCGCGCCAGGCCTGGGGATGTGGTGTTTCTGGCGTCATTGCGCATGCCGGAAATGGCGGGGCGCGATTGGCAGGACGATGAGGAGGCGGTCTTCGCCCAGGCGCTCGGCGAGCGCACCGCGCAAAAAGCACAAGAGGCTCGGGCTGCTGCCGACGTCGTGCTCGCCCCTCTGCAGGCGGCCGGACTGACGGTGCTGATCGACGCGCCGGCGCCGGTGTTCAAAGCACCGGCAAACCGTTGTTCCGATGTGTTCAACCGCATGAATCCTGTGTGCGCACCTGGATTGACGATGGAGCGTGATCGGGTATTGCAGCTACGCGCGCCGCAAATGCATTTGCTGACGGTGTTGGCCCGCGAATACCCGGCGTTGAAAATCTGGGACCCGCTGCCGATCCTTTGCCCAGGCGCGACCTGCTCGGCGTATGACACGGACGCGCAGCCGCTGTTTGCCGATGCCGACCATCTGAGCGGCCATGGCAATCGCATCCTGGAGCCTTCGTTTACCCAGTTTTTGATACGCCTTTACCAACCGCTGTAGACGCGGCGGCAGTACAGCCTTGGCATGTTTCTGTAGCAGCGGCGCGAGCCGCGTCGGCAGTGCATGCGGTGTACTTGGAGGACCGCGTTGAGGCCGGACGCGGCTTGCGCCGCTGCTACAGGGGATCGCAGTGTTTCTGTAGCAGCGGCGCGAGCCGCGTCGGCGGTGCATGCGGTGTACTTGGAGGACCGCGTTGAGGCCGGAAGCGGCTTGCGCCGCTGCTACAGGGGATCGCAGTGTTTCTGTAGCAGCGGCGCGAGCCGCGTCGGCGGTGCATGCGGTGTACCTGGAGGACCGCGTTCGGGGTCAGCGCGTTGGCACTGCAGCAACGCGCGATACGATCAACGCACCACACCTTCCTCGATCAACGCCTTGAGCACCGCCTGCGCGCCCTCCTCGGCGCTCAGGCCCTTGAGCACCTGCCCCCCGCCGCCGCTGGCCTTGGCCGTGGCGGCTTTCATGCGGTCGGCGCCGCTTTTGGCCTTGATCACCTTGAGCCGTTTGGGCCGGGGCTTGGCCGGTTGCAGTTCGGCGCTGTCGAACAGCTCGTCGTTGATCACTTCCACCTCATCGACCGCCAGCCTACCCCGTTGAGCGGGGCCATAGGCGCTTTGCCGAGGTTTGGGCGCCGCGTTGTCGACCGTGGCCAGCAAGGGCAGGCGCACGCTCAACCGACGTCGCTGGCCACGGGGCAAAGCCTGCAACACCTGCGCTACCCCATTGTCGATGGACTCCACCTCCGCCAAACCCACGATCATTGGCCAGCCGAGCTTTTCGGCCAACAGAAACGGCAACATGCCCGAACCTTCGCCGGTTTCGGCCTGGGTCCCGGTCAGTACAAGCTGGGCGCCGGCGCCTTGCAGGTAGTCACACAGCACCGGCAGCGCATCGGCGCCCTCGGGCTGCTCGAGCACGTGCAACTGTTGCAGGCCCATGCCCAGATAGGCGCGCAGGGCCGGCTCGGTGACGTCACCGGCATGCAGCACCTGCAAGTCGTCGCCCGCCAGTTGCAGGCCCAGCTCCACGGCGCGTGAGTCCTGGTCGGCACGCCTGGGCCGGCCGGAAGTCGGGTGGGCGCCGATGGAAACCAGACTGATGACCTTGGTGTTCATGATTGAGCCTCTCTCATCGAGTCGTGTCTCAGGCAGCGTCGCGTTTGGCCGGGTTGCGATAGGCCTGGATGGCGTCGATCAAGGCCAGCATGATCGCCTGGCTGTCGCCGATCACCGACAGGTCCGCGCGCTTGATCATGTCGCAGCCGGGGTCCAGGTTGATGGCGATGACCTTGTCGCAGCCGCCGATGCCCTGCAAATGCTGGATCGCACCGGAAATACCCACGGCCACATAGACCCGCGCGGTGACCCAGGTACCACTGGCGCCCACCTGCCGATCGCGAAGCATGAAGCCGTCGTCCACCGCTACCCGCGAAGCCCCTTCGGTCGCCCCCAGCGCCTGGGCGGTGCGGTGGAACAATTCCCAATCCTTCACCCCGTTGCCGCCGGAGAAGATGAATTCGGATTCGGCCATCGGGATGGCTGCAGGGTCGACCGCCACGGCGCCCAGGTCCTCGATGCGCGGCAGGCTGCGCGCCACGGCGGTGGACAACGCCACCGGCAGCACTTCGTGACGGGTTTCATCCACCGGTTCGGCGCATTCGGCGGCCGCCAGCATCAAGCGCGGCAGCGGTCGGGCAATGTCCTGCTGGCCGGCACCGGCACGGCTGACGCACTGGCCGTCCTTGACCTGCCATACCCGCGTCGCGGGGCGCTCACCCAGACGAGCGGCAAAACGCCGTCCCAGTTCGCCACCGCCAGTGCGGCTGTCCGGCAGCAGCCAGTGACGGGGTGAAAACTGATTATCCACAGCCTGCAGGCCCTGAATGCGCTGCTCGGGTGCATAACCTTCGAATTCATTGCCCTCAAGTACCAGCAAGCGATCCACGCCAGCCGTGTCGAAGGCGGTTTCCTTGTGCTCGCCGAAGACGATGGCCAGTACCGCACCGCCCTCTGCGGCCAGTCGATGGGCCAGGCCCAGCAGATCGCGGTCGTGACTGCTCAGGCGGCCGCCGACCATGTCCGGTACCACTGCAACATAGAACGCAGGCGTGGTCACCTGATGCAGCGGCAGTTGCACGGTCGTCGTCGCCGAGCGCTTGCTGCCACCGCCTTGTTGAGCACCGCTACGATCGATTCGCTTGACCCCGTTGGGGCCGATGAAACCGATGCCATGGGGGTTCTTGCGCATGACCCCGTTGGGCCCCATCCACACACTGGCCTGTGGCTGCATGGCACTGTGCAACGGATGCAGACGGTTGCGGGCGATCCACTCGGCCCGCGGATCACGGCGAATAATGTCGCTCATCAGTTCACCTCCGCGGCGACTTCACGTTTGGCCGGAACCGGCTTGGCGGGCGCGACAGGCTCTTCCTGCAATGCCTCGGCCACCAGTTCGGCGATGTCCTTGATCAATGGCCGCGGTTCGACCACGCCTTCGAGCATGGCCGTGCATTGCGGGCAGCCGACGGCGACCAGTTCGGCCTGAGTCTCGCGAATGTCTTCCATGCGCATATCGGGGATCCGCTGCTTGCCGGGAATGTCGGTGATCGGCGCGCCGCCGCCACCGCCGCAGCAACGGGAACGGAAGCCCGAGCGCTGCATTTCCCTGACCTCGATGCCCAAGGCCTTGAGCACGTCGCGCGGCGCCTGGTACTCGCCGTTGTAGCGGCCCAGGTAGCACGGGTCGTGGTAGGTGACGCTACCCCCCTTGTGCTGGCCGAGCTTGAGCTTGCCAGCAGTGACCAGTTCAGCCATGAAGGTGCTGTGGTGCAGCACTTCGTAGTGACCGCCCAAGGCGCCGTATTCGTTCTTCAAGACATGAAAGCTGTGCGGATCGCAGGTGACGATGCGCTTGAAGCTGTACTTGCCCAAGGTGCCGATATTGCGCTTGGCCAGCAGCTGGAAGGTCGCCTCGTCGCCCAGTCGCCGGGCCACATCGCCGCTGTCGCGTTCTTCGAGACCCAGTACGGCGAAATCGACCTTGGCGGCTTTCAGCACTTTGACGAAGGCGCGCAGGGTGCGCTGGTTGCGCATGTCGAAGGCGCCGTCACCGACCCAGAACAGCACGTCGGCGTTTTTCTTGTCGCCGAACAGCTGCAGATTCAGGTCCGCGGCCCAGTTCATGCGGCCGCCGGGGTTGAAACCGCCGGGGTTGTCGGTGGCGATCAGGTTGTCCAGCACTTCGGCGCCCTTGTTGGGGGTGGCGCCTTTTTCCAGCGTCAGGTGGCGGCGCATGTCGACGATGGCGTCGACATGCTCGATCATCATCGGGCACTCTTCCACACAGGCGCGGCAGGTGGTGCACGACCACAGCGTGTCGGCATCGACCAGCCCGTTGACGATCGGCTGATGGGGATTGCCACCGTGCTCGCCGATGGCCTTGCCAGGGTACGGGCTGCCGGCGAACCTGGCATCGGTGCCACCGGCCAGGCCCACGACCATGTCCTGAATGAGCTTCTTGGGGTTCAGCGGCTGGCCAGCGGCGAACGCCGGGCAGGCGGCCTCGCACTTACCGCACTGCACGCAGGCATCGAAGCCCAGCAACTGGTTCCAGGTAAAGTCCTTGGGCTTTTCCACGCCCAGCGGTGCCGTGGGGTCGTTCAGGTCCAGCGGCTTCAGGCCGGTCGAGCGACCGCCGCCGAAGCGCTCGGCGCGGCGGTGCCAGGCCAGGTGCAGGGCGCCGGCGAAGGCGTGCTTCATCGGGCCGCCCCAGGTCAGCCCGAGAAACAACTCGGATACGCCCCAGGCCACGCCGATGCCCAGCACCACGGCCAGCACCCAGCCGCCGAAGTTCATCGGCAGGATACCGGCCACCGGCAAGGTGGCGATGAAGAAGGTCGCCGAGAACATCAGCAGGCTTTTCGGCAGGCGCATCCACGGGCCCTTGGACAGGCGCGCGGGCGGGTTGAGACGGCGGGCGTAGACGAAGCAGGCCCCGACGAACATCAGCGCCGTGGCCAACAGCAGCGCGTAGCCAAGAATACGGTTGTGCAGGCCGAAGCCGTGCACCAGCACCGCCAGCACCGCCGCCAGCACTGCGCCACCGGCCGTGGCCACGTGAGTGTTGGCGATGTATTTGTCGCGGGCGACCACATGGTGCAGGTCGACCATGTAGCGCTTGGGCATGGCCAGCAGGCCGCCCAGCAGGTCGACCTGTGAAGGCCGGCCGCGGCGCCACATATTGATTCGCCGCACCGCGCCCAGGACAGCCAGGGCCAGGGCGGCGAACAGCAGGATGGGAAGCAGTGTATTCAGCATGGTGAAGCCCCTGCGGACCAAGAGGTCCCAATAACGGGAAGCCGACGCGGACTGTGTGGAAGCGGGTCGGCCGGCGTTCCGGTCTGCCCGCGAAAGAGGCACCGCGGGGGTCCAATTCGCGGGCAAAGCCCGCTCCCACAGAGATCACAGTGCACCGGGACGGCGTCAAAAATCCTTGCACAGGCGCAGCGCGTCGTAGATCGCGGCGTGGGTGTTGCGCTGGGCCACGCAGTCGCCGATGCGAAACAGCAGATAGTCGTCGCCCGTGGTACTCAACGACGGCTGCGGCTGGATCGCGAACAGGGCATCGATGTCCATCTGACCCTTGTTGCGCGAACCCTGCTTGAGTTCGTAGTAGAGCTTCTCGTCGGGCCGCACGCCGTTCTCCACCACCACCTGATCGACCACCCGTTCTTCCTTGGCGCCGGTGTATTCGTTCTCCAACACCGCCACCAGCTTGTCGCCTTCGCGGTAGACCTTTTCCAGCATGAGGTCGCCGGTCATGATCACCTCCTTGGGGTACATGCTGCGGTAGTAGGTCGGGAACGACGTACCGCCGATCGCCACGCCCGGCTTGATGTCGTCGGTGACGATCTCGACCTGGCTGCCCTTGTCGGCCAGGAAGTCGGCCACCGACATGCCGGTGAACTCGCAGATGGTGTCGTACACCAGGACGTTCTTGCCCGGCGCGACCTTGCCGTCGAGCACGTCCCAGCTGCTGACCACCAGACCCTCGGCGGCGCCCCAGTGCTCGCCCTGCTCCAGAAACGGATGACCGCCCACGGCCAGCACGACGATGTCCGGGCGCAGGTCCATGAGGGTGTCGGCATCGGCGGCAGTGCCCAGGCGCAGATCGACTTTCAAGCGTGCCAGCTCCAACTGGAACCAGCGGGTGATGCCAGCGATCTGGTCACGCTGCGGCGCCTTGGACGCCGTGGTGATCTGACCGCCGATGAATTCCTTCTTCTCGAACAGGGTCACGTCGTGGCCGCGTTCGGCCGACACCCGTGCCGCTTCCATGCCGGCCGGACCGGCGCCGACCACCACCACCTTGCGCTTGACGCCGGTGGACTTCTCGATGATGTGCGGCACGCCCATGTATTCCCGCGACGTGGCGGCGTTCTGAATGCACAGTACGTCCAGGCCTTGATACTGCCGGTCGATGCAGTAGTTGGCGCCCACGCACTGCTTGATCTGATCGACCTGGCCCATCTTGATCTTGGCGATCAGGTGCGGGTCGGCGATGTGCGCGCGGGTCATGCCGACCATGTCCACGTAGCCGCCTTCCAGAATGCGCGTAGCCTGATTCGGGTCCTTGATGTTCTGCGCGTGCAGCACCGGGATGTTCACCACTTCCTTGATGCCGGCCGCCAGGTGCAGGAACGGCTCCGGTGGATAACTCATGTTGGGAATGACGTTGGCCAAGGTGTTGTGAGTGTCGCAACCCGAGCCCACCACGCCGAGGAAATCGAGCATGCCGGTGTCGCTGTAGTACTTGGCGATTTCCTTCATGTCCTCGTGGCTGAGGCCGTCGGGATGGAACTCGTCGCCGCAGATGCGCAGGCCCACGCAGAAGTCGTCGCCGACTTCCTTGCGCACGGCCTTGATCACCTCGATGCCGAAGCGCATGCGGTTTTCGAAGCTGCCGCCCCACTCGTCGGTACGCTTGTTGACCCGTGGGCTCCAGAACTGGTCGATCATGTGCTGGTGCACCGCCGACAGCTCCACGCCGTCCAGGCCACCGGCCTTTGCCCGCGCCGCAGCGCTGGCGTAGTTGCCGATCACCCGCCAGATCTCTTCGGGCTCGATGGTCTTGCAGGTGGCGCGGTGCACCGGCTCGCGAATGCCCGAGGGCGACATCAGCGTCGGCCAGTGCTCGCCGTCCCAGCGCGAGCGACGGCCCATGTGGGTGATCTGGATCATGATCTTGGCGCCATGCTTGTGCATGGCATCGGCCAGGTTCTGGAAGTGCGGAATGATCTTGTCGGTGGCCAGGTTCACCGATTTCCACCAGCCCTGAGGACTGTCGATGGCCACGCTGGAGGAGCCACCGCAGATGGCCAGGCCTATCCCGCCTTTTGCTTTCTCTTCGTAGTATTTGACGTAACGATCGGTGGTCATGCCGCCATCGGTGGCGTAGACCTCGGCGTGCGCAGTGCTGAGCACGCGGTTGCGGATCGTCAGCTTGCCGATCTGGATCGGCTGGAACATCGCTTCGAAAGCCATGGCGGCGTCTTCCTCGACTTACAACGGTTTCACGGTGAAGAGGCCATCTTCGTGACCTTCTTCGGAGCCGCCGTAGACTTGCTCGGCGACGGTACGAATGCTGCTGCCGCGGGCGGCGAGAATCTGGTCCATGGCCCCGGCGAACCAGCCGGTGAACATGTAGTCGACCTTGCGCTCGACCTTGCCGTACACGTAGACGAAGCAGGAGTGTTCCAGCTTGACGCTGCAGGTGCCTTTATCCAGATCGATGTCCTGGATTTTGAACAGCCCCCAGCCGCGCTGCGACAGACGCTTCATGTAGTGCTCGAACACCGCGACGCCTTCCAGGCCATGGCATTCGGCTTCTTTTTCGCACCAGTGCCAGGCGGATTTGTAGCCGGCCTTGTAGAGGATCTCGGCATAGGCGTCGGCGCCCAGCACTTCCTCGATGCCCATGTGGTTGTTGACGAAAAAGTGGCGTGGCACGTAGAGCATCGGCAGGGCGTCGGAAGTCCAGACGCCGGTTTCGCTGTCGACTTCGATGGGCAGTTGCGGGGCGATCTTGGCCATGATGAGTGATCTCCGATAAACATGATTCGAGAAAGCAACGCAGAACCGCTTTGCTCGTAGATAGACAGTTGTGTGAATGCCTTTGGAGCCGTAGCGAGCACGTCGAGAGCAAGGAAAACCTGCGTGAAAGGCGAGACAGTACCGAGGTACGGCGAGCTTTTCGCGAGGACCTGACGCAGCTATCGGCGGGCGCAGTAGGCTCCAGAGGTATTCATTCGCCCCAGACGTCCTTGAGGACATTGACCCAGTTCTCGCCCATGATCTTGCGCACCACGCGTTCGCTGTGGCCGCGTTTGAGCAGGGTTTCAGTGAGGTTGGGGAATTCGCCCACGGTACGGATGCCCAGCGGGTTGATGATCTTGCCGAAGCTGGTCAGGCGGCGGGCGTAGCCCTTGTCGTGGGTCAGGTATTCGAAGAAGTCCTGGCCATGGCCCTGGGTGAAGTCGGTGCCGATGCCGATGGCGTCTTCGCCGACGATGTTCATGGTGTATTCGATGGCTTCGGCGTAGTCGTCGATGGTCGAATCGATGCCCTTGGCCAGGAACGGCGCGAACATGGTCACGCCGACGAAGCCGCCATGGTCGGCGATGAACTTCAGTTCTTCGTCGGATTTGTTGCGCGGGTGCTCCTTGAGGCCCGAAGGCAGGCAGTGGGAGTAGCACACCGGTTTCTTGGATTCGAGAATGACTTCTTCACTGGTTTTCGAGCCAACGTGGGACAGGTCGCACATCACCCCCACACGGTTCATCTCGGCAACGATTTCGCGGCCGAACCCGGACAGCCCACCGTCGCGCTCGTAGCAGCCGGTCCCGACCAGGTTCTGGGTGTTGTAGCACATCTGCACGATGCCCACGCCCAACTGCTTGAACACTTCCACGTAGCCGATCTGGTCCTCGTAGGCATGGGCGTTCTGGAAGCCGAAAAGGATGCCTGTCTTGCCGATTTCCTTGGCCTTGCGAATGTCGGCGGTGGTGCGCACGGGCATCACCAGGTCGCTGTTCTCGCGCATCAGCTTCTGGCTCTTGCAGATGCTGTCGACGGTGGCCTGGAAGCCTTCCCACACCGACACCGTGCAGTTGGCCATGGTCAGACCGCCCTTGCGCATGTCCTCGAACAGCTCGCGGTTCCATTTGGCAATGATCAGCCCGTCGATAACGATGCTGTCGGCGTGCAATTCGGCTGGGCTCATCAGGCGGTCCCCATCAGGCAAGTCAGGCGCCGAATCGTATGCCGGCGCTTCATGGGGCCAGCATATGCCTGCGCGACACGGCGACCGGATGCAAAAACGACAGGGGAATTGCCGAAAGCGTCAACGCCCGACGCAAAACGGAACCACGTCTGGCCGCTCCATGAAAAATGCTGCCTGCCATCGCTCTGCCCCTATGCTTTACCCCGCCCCTGAGACAGAATCACCGGTAATCATCACTGTTCAACGGGTTAGGTAGATCCTCATGAGATTCACGCTGCTGATGCTTGCCCTGCTGTCCTTCGCCGCCCAGGCCGAAGAGGCCGATGGCCCCACCCCGTGCGACAACGTGGAGACCGATCAGCAGAGCTACGATTGCTCGGCCTACAACCGCAAGACGTCGGAAACCGAAATGAGCGAGTCGTACACCGACCTGCTCGACCGCATCAATTCCCAGTTCCCCAAGGGCTCACCCGAGCTCAAGGCGTTCACCGACAAGCTCAAGGCGGCCCAGGACCTGTGGACCAAGTCGCGTGATGCCGATTGCGACGTGTACACGGTCAATGCCGGCAAAGGTACCAAGGCCTATGAAATCGCCCAGAACGACTGCCGCGCGCAGAAGAGCGACGAGCGTTCCGAGTTCCTGCAATCGGTGGGCCTGGAGTGAGCGTGAAAATAGCCGGGGTCGAGATCAAGGGCAGCGAAGCGATCTTCGCGGTGGTGGAATACGGTGATGCCGCGTTGGCGCATCTGCCCACCTCCCTGAAGAAGATTGCCCTGGAAGACGATGACATCGCCGCGAACGTGCGGCAGTTCCAGGGACAGGTGGCCGCTTTCGTCCGCGATAACGGGTTGAAGATGCTCGCCGTCAAGAAACGTGGCAAGAAAGGCGAGTTCGCCGGCGGGCCGACCACCTTCAAGATCGAAGGCGTGCTGCAGCTGCTCGAAGGCTGCGAGGCGGTGCTGGTATCGCCGCAGACCATCAGCGCCCAGGCCAAGAAGCTGGCCGAGCTGCCGGGTACCTTGAACAAGTACCAGCACGAGGCCTACAAGGCCGCCTGCGCGGTATTGCTCAAGGCCCGGTGATCAAGCCCCAGTGATCAAGGGAGCATCAGCCACCCTTCACTCCTCCTCGTTTACCCGGCAATTCAGGCTGATGTCGGTCGGATTGCCAGGGTCCTGCGCCATGAAGGCGCGCGTCTTGCCCTCGGCATCCGCCAGGTTGTCGGCCTCCACGGGCAGGTCCACCAGCGTGTTGTCCCAGGCGTCGGCCGCCTGATTGTCGATGACGCGACAGTCGTACCAGGCGGCCGATGCCGGCCCGGCCAAGGTCAGAAGCGCCGCGGTAACCAGGCTCGATGCAATGATTTGCTTGCCCATTTCGATGATTCCTTTATCGATGAATGAGCGCGCAGGTTAGCGGCCACATGGCGTGCAGGAACGGTACATATGCATTGGCTTTACTGGCGCCGATCTTCCCGCGGACAGCGGGCAAAGCGCGCCCGATAGCTGCGGGTGAAATACGACGGTGAATCGAAACCACAGGCGATGCTCACCTCCAGCACACTCATCGACGTCTGGCGCAGCAGTTGCCGGGCTTTCTCCAGACGCAGGCGCAGGTAGAAATTGCTTGGCGTGTCGTTCAAGTGCAGTCGGAACAAGCGCTCCAACTGGCGTCGCGTGACCTTGGCCAGCTCGGCCAGTTGCAGCGTGCTCAGCGGCGGTTCGGTGTGCTGTTCCATCTCGCCGATCACTTGCACCAGCTTCTTGTTGTCGATGCCGTAGCGCGAGGCGATCTGCATGCGCTGATGATCCTTGCGCGGCCGGATGCGGCCGACCACGAATTGCTCCGACACCTGGATCGCCAGCTCGCTGCCGTGGGCCTGGCCGATCAGATCGAGCATCAGGTCGATGCAGGCGGTACCACCGGCGCAGGTGATGCGCGCGCTGTCGGTTTCGAACAGTTCCTGGCTGGCGCTCAGTGCAGGATAGGACTCGCGGAAGGCATCCAGAGCCTCCCAGTGCAGCGCGACCCGGTGGCGCTCGAGCAGGCCCGCTTCGGCCAGGACAAAACTGCCGGTGTCGATGCCGCCCAGCGTCACCCCTTCGCGATCCAGACGGCGCAGCCAGTCGCGCAATGCCACATCGAAGGTCGCCAACGGCTCGAAGCCGGCCACAACCAGCAATGTCGCGCCGTTGGCCAGCGACCCGAGCGCGCTGTCGGCATTCACCGACATGCCGTTGCTGGCCAGCACCGCGCCGCCATCCAGGCTCAGCACCTGCCAACGGTAAAGCTCGCCACGAAAGCGGTTGGCCACACGCAGCGGCTCGATGGCCGAGATGAAACCCATCGCAGAAAAGCCGGGCAGCAGCAGAAAGTGGAAGTCTTGGGCCATGGCGTGCTCTGTGATTTCTGCGGCGCAATCCTGTGGGCGTGGGGCGGGCGGCGAGCCCTCTGCCCGCGAAGAGGGCTTTGTGAAACACCACTAATACCCAGCACGTCGCCACTGTGCAAGAGCCGGTCGCCGCAGTGCGATTTTTCCCGCAGCAGGCTGCGTACCTTATGCAAACGGTGCGTAGACACCGCCCCCATAACAATTCGAACTGCCGCTTGAGGGAGCCATCATGAACAGACTGATCAGCTGCTGCCTGCTGATGCTTACCGGTACCGCACTGTTGACCAGCATCGCCAGCGCTGCGGAACCGGCCAGCTGCAAGAACGTGCGCCTGGGCGTGGTCAACTGGACCGATGTGATCGCCACCAGCGCCATGACCCAAGTGCTGCTTGAAGACCTAGGCTACAACGTCAAACAGACCAGCGCTTCCCAGCAGATCATCTTCGCCGGGATTCGCGACCAGCGCCTGGACATGTTCCTGGGCTACTGGAACCCGCTGATGACCCAGACCATCACGCCCTTCGTGGAGCAGAAGCAGGTGCGCGTGCTCGACCAACCGAGCCTCAAGGACGCCCGCGCCACCCTGGCCGTACCGACCTACCTGGCCGACAAGGGCCTGAAAAGCTTCGCCGACATCGCCAGATTCAAGAAGGAACTGGGCGGCAAGATTTACGGCATCGAGCCGGGGTCCGGCGCCAATACCCAGATCAAGGACATGATCGCCAGGAACCGCTTCGGCCTCGGCGACTTTCAACTGGTGGAGTCCAGCGAGGCCGGGATGCTGTCGGCGGTGACCCGCGCGGTGAAGCGCAACGAGGCCATCGTGTTCTTCGGCTGGGCGCCGCACCCGATGAACGTCAACCAGGACATGACCTACCTGACCGGCAGCGAAGACGCCCTAGGCCCGAACGAAGGCATGGCCACGGTGTGGACGGTGACCGCGCCGGACTACGCCAGCCGCTGCCCGAACGCGGACAAGCTGCTGAGCAACCTGACCTTCACGGCCGCAGACGAGAGCCGAATGATGCAACCGCTGCTGGAGCATAAGGACGCCTTCGACTCGGCCCGGCAATGGCTCAAGGACCACCCGCAAGACCGCCAGCGCTGGCTGCAAGGCGTGACCACCTTCGACGGCAAACCCGCCGCGATCTGATCACGGCCGTGCATATTCTGCGTAGGAGCGGTCAGTGGCCGCGAACCAGGCACCGCGGTGCATCAGCCTGATCGCGGTGACCTTTTCGCGGCCGATGACCGCTCCTACGGGAAACCGACAGCGGCGCAAGCCGCGTCACCGCCCGGTAGACACAAGTACCTACAAGGACCCCTGCAATGAACCACGACGTCATCATCACCTGCGCCTTGACCGGTGCTGGCGATACCACCGCCAAAAGCCCTCACGTTCCCGTTACGCCGAAGCAGATCGCCGCTGCGGCCGTGGAAGCCGCCAAGGCCGGGGCCACCGTGGTGCACTGCCACGTACGCGACCCACAGACCGGCCGCTTCAGCCGCGACGTGGCGCTGTACCGGGAAGTGATGGAGCGCATCCGCGAAGCCGATATCGACATCATCGTCAACCTCACCGCCGGCATGGGTGGCGACCTGGAAATCGGCCCCGGAGAAACGCCGATGGCCTTCGGTGCTGGCACCGACCTGATCGGTCCCTTGGCGCGCCTGGCCCATGTCGAAGCGCTGCTGCCGGAGATCTGCACCCTGGACTGCGGCACCCTGAATTTCGGTGACGGCAACAGCATCTACGTATCCACACCCGAGCAACTACGTGCAGGCGCCCGGCGCATCACCGAGCTGGGGGTGAAGGCGGAGCTGGAAATCTTCGACACCGGCCACCTGTGGTTCGCCAAGCAGATGATCAAGGAAGGACTGCTGCACGATCCGCTGTTCCAACTGTGCCTGGGCATCCCCTGGGGCGCGCCGGCCGATACCACCACCATGAAGGCCATGGTCGACAACCTGCCGGCGGAGGCGGTGTGGGCCGGCTTCGGTATCGGCCGCATGCAGATGCCCATGGCCGCGCAGGCCGTGCTGCTTGGCGGCAACGTGCGGGTCGGGCTGGAAGACAACATCTGGCTGGAGAAAGGCGTGCTGGCCACCAACGGTCAACTGGTGGAACGGGCCAGCGAGATTCTGACCCGGCTCGGGGCACGGGTGCTAACGCCGGCCGAGGGGCGGCAAAAGATGAACCTCGTTCGGCGGTGATTTTTTTGGTGCCCCCGGAGGGCCTCTTCGCGGGCAGAGACCCGCTCCCACACGGTGAGCACGAACCTTGTGGGAGCGGGGCGGGCGGCGAGCCCTCTGCCCGCGAAGAGGCCCTCACCCCACACACTTTTCCAGGACCAACCCATGACCTACATCACCCACATCAACACCTTCGCTGCCCTGGGCAGCGGCGTCATCGGCAGCGGCTGGGTTGCCCGCGCCCTCGCCCATGGTCTGGACGTCGTCGCATGGGACCCGGCGCCCGGCGCCGAAGCTGCCTTGCGCCAGCGCATCGCCAATGCCTGGCCTGCCTTGGTCAAACAAGGTCTGGCGGCGGGTGCGGCGCAATCGCGGCTGCGCTTTGTGGCCACCGTCGAGGACTGCGTGCGCGACGCCGACTTCATCCAGGAAAGCGCTCCAGAGCGGCTGGAATTGAAGCTGGAACTGCACGCCCGCATCAGCGCCGCTGCCAAGCCCGACGCCTTGATCGGTTCCAGCACCTCGGGCCTGCTGCCCAGCGAATTCTACGAGGGCGCCACACACCCGGAACGCTGCGTGGTCGGGCATCCGTTCAACCCGGTCTACCTGCTGCCGTTGGTGGAAGTGGTCGGCGGCCGACACACCGCACCCGAGGCAGTCCAGGCGGCCATCAGCGTTTACGAAAGCCTGGGCATGCGCCCGCTGCACGTGCGCAAGGAAGTGCCCGGTTTCATCGCCGACCGCCTGCTCGAAGCGCTGTGGCGCGAAGCCTTGCATCTGGTCAACGACGGTGTGGCCACAACGGGAGAGATCGACGACGCCATTCGTTTCGGCGCCGGCTTGCGCTGGTCGTTCATGGGCACCTTTCTGACCTATACCCTGGCGGGCGGCGACGCCGGCATGCGGCACTTCATGAACCAGTTCGGCCCAGCCCTGAAGCTGCCCTGGACCTACCTGCCCGCGCCGGAGCTGACCGACACACTGATCGACGACGTCGTGGCCGGGACCTCGGCGCAACTGGGGAAACACAGTATCGGCGCCCTGGAGCGTTACCGCGACGATTGCCTGCTGGCAGTGCTGGACGCGGTACGGGTGACCAAGGCCCGCCACGGCATGAGTTTCGCCGAATGATCACTTACCAGACGCCCGTGCTCGCGGAGTGGGTGGACTACAACGGCCATCTGCGCGATGCGTTCTACCTGTTGATCTTCAGCTACGCCACCGACGCATTCATGGCCCGCATCGGCGTCGATCCGCAGCGTGACCAGCACTCGCTGTTCACCCTGGAATGTCACCTCAACTACCTGCATGAGGTCAAGCTGGGGACGGAGGTGCAGGTGCGCACGCGGGTGCTGGCCCATGACCGCAAGCGAGTGCAGGTCTACCACACGCTGCACTTGCAAGGCGTGGACGAGGTACTGGCAGCCAGCGAGCAGATGCTCTTGCATGTGGATCTGCAGGGGCCGAGGTCGGCGGTGTTTGGAAAGGCTTCGCTCGCGGCGCTGGCCGAGGCTTTCGAGGCGCAGCGGCATCAGCCTGCAGCCGAGTATGCCGGGCGACGGATCGCGTTGCGTGGCTGAATACCGTGTCGCTCCCTTCGCGGGCAGAGTCCCGCTCCCACAAGACAACCTTGCCTTCCAAGGCGAGTACCCTCTTGTGGGAGCGGGGCGGGCGGCGAGCCCTCTGCCCGGGAAGAGGCCAACACTGCCCTTCCAGTTCAATCAACCATCCCGCCGATCCACCGCCGCGGCAATCAGCGGCGCCATCTCGCGCAGCCCTTCGAGCCCGATCTTGCCCTCCTCGAACAAGCGCAACCACTGCCGACGCACGCGCATCACGCGCTCGTCGTCGCGCAATGGCAGGTGCTTGAGGGTGTACTCGGCCCGCGCCCTCACCGCTTCGGGCACTTTGTCGGTCAGCACCAGTTGCAGCGACGGCAGCAACACCTCGAACCAGCCCTCGCGCACCTCGAACGGATCGAGAAAGTCCTCGGCTTTCTTGCTGCCCTTGGCACTGTTCATCCAGGCGTCGACATAGCGGTAGTTGCTCCACTCGTAGGCCATGCCGCGGTCCTCATCACAGCTGATGAAATGCTCCACGGTGCCGCTGGGAATGTACATGGCACCGAAGGCACAGCGGTTGGCAAAGCCTTCGCCCAACTGCGGACGAAACGGCGACCAGTAGTCCCGCGGCCTGCCAACGTCAGGGTTGTCCTGCAACCAGGCGTTGCCGCGCTGGCGGCAGCGCTCGTCGAAGCCGTGGGGCTCGGGCAGTGGATGAACGAGTTCGATCATGCCGGCAGGCCTCCCTTGGCGACGATCCAGGCTGGCCAGAAATGATCCCCGGTGGGCAAGGTTCGCAACAGCTGCAACTGGATCGCGTCCTCGCTGTCCAGCTTCTCGGGCAAGCCGGATCGCTCGCCGCGCATCCAGGCTTCGGCGGCACCGATGGCCGCTTCCGCTTCCACCGAGCGGGCCTGGCGCAGACCGAAACTCTGGGATACCAGCCAGTTCACCGCATCGCCCTGAGCCGCCCAGGTTTGCTGGTGCAACTGCACCTGGCCTTCCTCCACGCTCAAGGTGAACAGCGCATCGCGCGCCTCGACGAACTGGGTCTCCATGGAGGCCAGCACCAGCGGTGAATGGGTGGCCACGATCATCTGCACTGCCAGGCGCTGGCGAGTCAGCGCGCCGACCACATCCATCAGCGCAGGGACGATGCGACGCTGCCACTGCGCATGCAGATGGCACTCGACCTCATCCACCAGAAACACCAGCTCATCGCTCGGCCGTACTCCGGCCAGGCGACAGGCGCGGCGGTGCCCTTCCCAGGTCCAGACCAGCATGTAGGCCAGGGCCACCACGCGGCGGATCGCACTGGAAGTTTCAGGCAAGGGCACCCGTCCCTGGGGCCGCTGCAGGGTCGGATATTCGGTTTCATCGAGCAGGCCGATGTGGCACGGCCGACCGGGCAGCAGTAGTTCCTCGCGCGACGGTGACAGTGCGCGCAGGACCTGCTTCAAAGCGCCGAACGCCTTGCAGCCGTAAGTACGCTGCCAGCGTACCCAGTCGTTGATCAAGCCGTTGCACAAGCGCCCCTGCCCCGCCATCGACGTACCGTGCCACAGCTGGTTTTCATCGAAGTGATAGGCCGCCAGCTCACCCGCATTACGCACCGGATCCCAGGCACTGAAGGTGCCGTTGGCATGGGCATACACCACCAGCGAACGGCTCGGGGTAACGTCGCCTACCGGCGCCCAGCGGTCTCGCTGCCAGGCCCATTGCCCGGCGCTGCGGTCTGCGCCGGTGAAACGATAATCGATGACCGGCAGCGCCGACGACTCGCGCGCCTTGATCGGCTTGCCTGCGGCCCAGGTGCGGGTCAGCACCCACCATGCCGTATCGAGCACGAAGCTCTTGCCCAGACCGTTGTCGCCGGTGATGAAGTTCAGCCGTGGCGCCAGTCCGATAGGGCCCAGGGCTGGAGAGGGGCCGACGCCTTGAAAGGAGAGAAAGTCGAGCATGTCCGTTGCCGTCCATTGAAAGTGAACGGCAAGGGTATTCAGGCCCGCCCCGCCAAGTGCCATACCCGGTTGCTACATGGCTGGCTTACAGCCGCTGCGAACACGGCGAAAAACGACCTGTTCGTGTGCAATCCGGCCATGCGGACCACCGCCTCTTGCTCAGCGCGTGCGCGGCTACCAGAATCCGGACAACGTCACGCCACCCATAAAAAGGATCAGCATCATGATGCATGCGGACTTGATTGATCAGGAGGACCTGCTGGGCCAGCTGCGCGCACTGGGTTTCGAGATGCCCGCAGGCGCCACGGCCGAGCAGGCCTGTGAATGCGCAGTGCGCGGCCTGGACAGCGGCCGGGCCCAGGCCCTGCGCAAGATGGTGGAACAGATGCTGACCGGCAGCGCGACCATCCTGCCGGCGGTCCGCCAGGCGATCGACCGGACCTTGCTGCCGGCATTGGCCCAACATTCGAAGCGGGCCTGAATTTCAACCCAGCCCCAGCTGAGCCCATTGTGGGAGCGTGGCGGGTAGTCTGACCTATCGCGGCGCGCTCTTCGCGGGCAGAGCCCGCTCCCACAGGGTTTACATCACACAGAGCTTGCATCACACCTGTGGGAGCGGGGCGGGCGGCGAGCCCTCTGCCCGCGAAGAGCGCGCCGCGGTATCAGATCCTCACACTGGCAAAGGTCGATTCGTTGCGCGCCTGGCTCAGTGCCGACAACGGTCCGGCCAGGACCATGGCCTGAGGGATCGGCAGCATCGCCACCTGTTGGGTGGTATTGGAGCCGACGCGTTCGTCACGCGGCGGAATGCCGAAATACTCGCGATAGCACTTGGAGAAATGCGGCGTGGACACAAAGCCGCACACCGACGCCACCTCGATGATCGACATGGGCGTCTGCTTGAGCAACTGCCGGGCGCGAATCAGGCGCAACTTGAGGTAGTAGCGCGACGGCGAACAATGCAGGTACTTCTGGAACAGCCGCTCCAGCTGGCGTCGCGACACCGCCACATACACCGCCAACTCGTCCAGGTCGATCGGCTCCTCCAGGTTCGCCTCCATCAACGCGACGATCTCCTGCAGCTTGGGCTGGTTGGTGCCCAGCATGTGCTTGAGCGGCACCCGCTGGTGATCCTGTTCGTTGCGGATGCGCTCGTAGACGAACATCTCGGAAATCGCCGCCGACAGCTCGCGGCCGTGATCGCGGCTGATCAGGTGCAGCATCATGTCCAGCGGCGCCGTGCCGCCCGAACTGGTGAAGCGATTGCGGTCCAGGGTGAACAGGCGCGTGCTCATGGCCACGCGGGGAAAGGCCTCCTGCATCGAGGCCAGGCATTCCCAGTGCACGCTGCACTCGAAACCGTCGAGCAGACCGGCGCAGGCCAGCGCCCAACTGCCGGTACAGACCGCACCCAGGCGCTTGGACTGCCGTGCCTGGCTCTGCAGCCAGCTGACGTGATCACGACCCACCGCACGCTGGATACCGACGCCGCCACAGACGATCACCGTGTCCATCGGCGCGGCCTTGTGCATGGCCGAATCCGGAGTGATCTGCAGGCCGTCACTGGCCCACACCTGGCCACCGTCCGCGCTCAGGGTGGTCCATCGATACAGCTCGCGCCCGGACAACTGGTTGGCCATGCGCAGCGGTTCGACTGCCGAGGCCAGGGAGATGAGGGTGAAGTTGTCGAGCAACAGGAAGCCGATGGACTGAGGACTGCGAGTCTGCGGCTGAGCGCCGGTGGTGAAGGATGTCATTGCGGTATCTCCTTACGCGAAGCGGATGGTGGCCTCAGGCAGGCTCTTGTTATTGCCCTCTGTTTAACAGGGGCTTTGCTTTGCTACGCAAACCCCATGCCGACAATTGGTCGGGAACTCCACCGCGCCTGAAAACGACGTCGCGCAGGGCTATGCAGAGCGCTGCGAAAGACCTTCGCGGGCGACCGTCGATTCTCCTCAAAAGCATACCCGCCGTGGGGTCTGAGCAATTCGGTAGCAACCGCTGGGGTAGCGCACCGCCAAGTGTCACCACAAGCACGCTGTTCGCCGCAGCCCACTGCGGAGCGCGGTCGAAGGCACCGGTGATGAGCTGCGCGCGAAAAAGAGGCGTGCAGCTCGCCTCTGCACGTTCGTGTGGCAACTTCATATAAGTGGATGTACGCAGGTGTCGCGGGTAAGGTCGCTGCTGCAAGCCCATGAGCTGTAAGCGACGTCACCGACACTGGATGCGACTCTGCCCGCACTGGATACGACGCACCCGGTAGGCGGCTGATTTGCGCTGGTACATGATCACTCACGGCCCGATCGCCTGGCACCTTGGCGGCGCACCCGTCGCGGACGCGGCGATCGAGCATTCAAACAAGCGTGGCATGCCCTTGCGCCCCACGCCGAGAAAACCAGGAGCACACCATGAAAGGTCCAACATCGATTCTGCTGGCCACCCTGCTGGGCCTGCCTGTACTGGCTCAAGCAGCGGAACCGGCGCGATGCGCCACTGTGAATTTCTCCGATGTCGGCTGGACCGACATCACCGTCACCACCGCCGTCACCAGTGCGGTGCTGCAGTCACTGGGCTACAAGACCAAGACCACGATGATTTCCGTGCCGGTGACCTACAAGTCCCTGGCCGATGGCAAGAACATGGACGTTTTCCTGGGCAACTGGATGCCGACCATGGAAAACGACATCAAGCCCTATCGCGACGCCGGTACCGTGGAAACAGTGCGGGCCAACCTGGAAAACGCCAAGTACACCCTGGCCGTTCCCCAGGCGCTGTACGACAAGGGCCTGAAGGATTTCGCCGACATCGTCAAATTCAAGAAGGAACTGGACGGCAAGATCTACGGCATCGAACCGGGCAACGACGGCAATCGCTTGATCCAGAGCATGATCGACAAGAACGCCTTCGGCCTCAAGGACGCCGGTTTCAAAGTGGTCGAATCGAGCGAGGCCGGCATGCTGTCCCAGGTCGACCGCGCCCAGCGGCGCAACACCGACGTGGTGTTCCTGGGCTGGGAACCGCACCCGATGAACACCCGCTTCAAGCTGCAGTACCTGACCGGTGGCGATGACTTCTTCGGCCCCAACTTCGGCCAGGCCACCATCTATACCAACACACGCAAGGGTTACACCCAGGAGTGCAGCAACGTGGGCCAGTTGCTGAAGAACCTGCAGTTCAGCCTGGCCATGGAAAGCACGCTGATGGGCAACGTCCTGGACGACAAGCAGAAACCCGACGCCGCTGCACGAGCCTGGCTGAAAAACAACCCACAGGTGCTCGACACCTGGCTCGCGGGCGTCACCACTATCGATGGCAAGCCGGGTCTTGAAGCCGTCAAGGCCAAGCTCGCGCAATAACGCTGGCAGGCGGGCCGGCGGTTGCCGGCCTCACCCGCCGGCCCTTCGTTTCCTCGCATGCGGACACTCACTACCATGCTGACAGACCACAAGATCCCCCTGGGCGAGTACATCGCGGCCTTCGTCGACTGGCTCACCCAACACGGGGCTTCGACGTTCGATGCCATCGCGTCCACGCTCGAAGCGATCATTCATGGTTTTACCGCAGGTCTGACCTGGTTCAACCCCTATGTACTGACCGCCCTGATCGCTGCGCTGGCGCATTTCATCCAGCGCAAATGGGGCCTGACGCTGTTCGTGGCGCTGTCGTTCCTGCTGATCCTCAACCTGGGGTACTGGCAGGAAACCATGGAGACCCTGGCGCAGGTGCTGTTCGCCACCCTGGTCTGCGTGATCATCGGCGTGCCGCTGGGCATCGTCGCCGCGCACAAGCCGATGTTCTACACCATGATGCGGCCGGTCCTCGACCTGATGCAGACGGTACCGACCTTCGTCTACCTGATCCCCACGCTCACCCTGTTCGGGCTGGGCGTGGTACCGGGCCTGATTTCCACGGTAGTGTTCGCCATCGCCGCGCCCATTCGCCTGACCTACCTGGGCATCCGCGACGTGCCGCAGGAACTGATGGACGCCGGCAAGGCCTTCGGCTGCTCGCGCCGCCAGTTGCTGTCGCGCATCGAATTGCCTCACGCCATGCCGAGCATCGCCGCTGGCATCACCCAGTGCATCATGCTGTCGCTGTCCATGGTAGTGATCGCCGCCCTGGTGGGTGCCGATGGTCTGGGCAAGCCGGTGGTCAACGCACTGAACACCGCCGATATCGCGCTGGGCTTCGAAGCCGGTCTGGCCATCGTGTTGCTGGCGATCATGCTCGACCGTATCTGCAAACAACCCGACGTCAAGATAGGGGGTGATGCATGAGCATTATTCGATTCGACAACGTCGATGTGATCTTCGCCAAGGACCCACGCGAGGCGTTGAAGCTGCTCGACCAAGGGCTGACCCGCAACGAGATCCTGAAGAAGACCGGGCAGATCGTCGGCGTGGAAAAGGCCAGCCTGGACATCAACAAGGGCGAGATCTGCGTGCTGATGGGGTTGTCCGGTTCGGGCAAGTCGAGCCTGCTGCGCTGCATCAACGGGCTGAACACGGTGAGCCGCGGCAAGCTGTTCGTCGAGCATGAAGACCGCCAGATCGACATCGCCTCGTGCACGCCGGCAGAACTGAAGATGATGCGCACCAAGCGCATCGCCATGGTGTTCCAGAAGTTCGCCCTGATGCCTTGGCTAACGGTGCGCGAGAACATCAGTTTCGGCCTGGAGATGCAGGGCCGTCCGGAAAAGGAACGGCGCAAGCTGGTCGACGAGAAGCTCGAACTGGTGGGCCTGACCCAATGGCGCAACAAGAAGCCCGACGAGCTGTCCGGCGGCATGCAGCAGCGTGTGGGCCTGGCCCGGGCGCTGGCGATGGACGCCGACATCCTGCTGATGGATGAACCCTTTTCCGCACTCGACCCGTTGATCCGCCAGGGTCTGCAGGACGAGTTGCTGGAGCTGCAACGCAAATTGAGCAAGACCATCGTCTTCGTCAGCCATGACCTGGACGAAGCGCTGAAGTTGGGCAGCCGCATCGCAATCATGAAAGACGGGCGGATCGTCCAGTACAGCGTACCCGAGGAAATCGTCCTCAACCCGGCCGACGATTACGTGCGGACCTTCGTCGCCCACACCAACCCACTCAACGTGCTATGCGGGCGCAGCCTGATGCGCACCCTGGACAAGTGCACCCGCGTCAACGGTTCGGTGTGCCTGGATCCGGGCGTGGATTCATGGCTGAACCTGGGCGCCGGCAATTCGCTGACCAGCGCACGCCAGGGCGACAACGTGCTCGACGTGCAAGGCTGGGCGCCCGGGCAGGCGATGGAAGGCCTGGGCCGCCGGCCGACACTGGTCAGTGCCGACATCGGCATGCGCGACGCCTTGCAGATCCGCTATCAGACGGGCCACAAACTGGTTTTGCAGGACAGTGACAAACAGGTGGTGGGTATTCTTGGGGATACCGAGCTGTACCATGCCCTGCTGGGCAAGAACCTGGGCTGATCCTCGCTGGCAGGAGCCCTGACGCGGTTGGTCTGATACACCGCGGCGTCTTCTTCGCGGGCAGAGACCCGCTCCCACAAGGTTGATCCAAGCCGTGTGGGAGCGGGTCTCTGCCCGCGAACGCCACACCGCAAGC
>NZ_JASCPM010000047.1:0-35786 GCF_029960215.1 Pseudomonas sp. PS01301
CGACCGCCGACGCGGCTCGCGCCGCTGCTACTGAATCCTGATCCCCTGTAACGACGGAATTCAAGATCCCCTGTAGCAGCGGCGCAAGCCGCGTCGGCAGTGCACGGGGTGTTTCGGGAAAAACGCGGTGAGGCCCGACGCGGTTACAGCGGGGATTCGAGAAGCTTGACCAACTGGGTTCGCTGCTGGGCGAACCCGGCGTCCGCTTCGCTGCGTGTCTGCTGCAGTTTGGCGATTCGCGCTTGGGCGTCGATGATCTGAGCCTGCACATCACGCAACTGGTCGAGCATCGATGTTGACACTTCCTGACCCGCCCGCTCCTGCGCCGCTGCCTGCCCCTGCAGCGCTGTCTGCTGACCCTGCAAGGTCTGCACGTTCGCCGTGGCCACGGCAATCAGGGCATCGATCTCCGCCCTGCGACGAGCACTGGCCTTGTCCAGCTCCTCCAGCGATGGATAGCGGTCGAGCAACTGCGCATCGGCTTGCGACTGCACTTGGGCTTGTTGCTTGAGGCGTATTTCTTCGGCCGTCGGCGCAGGCGGCACGGTCTGTACCACCCGACCGCTCTGGTTGAGTACCTGATAACCCTTGCCCACGTACTCCGGCGGTACGCCCTGGCGGTCCAGCACCGTCACGCCGCGGCTATCGACATAGCGATAGAGCAGCATGACCGGTGCCTGCGCGGCCACGGCCAAGACCGGCAGCAGGCCGAACGCTGCGACCACCACCGCACGCCATCGCACGTGACTAGATACCGTACTGCGCACGATAGGCTTCGACCGCCGGCAGATGCTGCTTGAGCTGCGCGTCGTCGGCGAGGAATTCCAGCACTTGATTCAGCGAAACGATGCTGACCACGGGCACGCCGAAGTCACGTTCCACTTCCTGAATGGCCGACAGCTCGCCATTGCCACGCTCCTGGCGATTGAGGGCAATCATTACCCCTGCCGCGGTCGCGTTCTGCTGCTGGATGATCTGCATGACTTCACGGATGGCCGTACCGGCAGTGATCACGTCGTCGATGATCAGCACGTTGCCGGCCAGGGGCGAACCGACCAGGCTGCCACCTTCGCCATGCGCCTTGGCTTCCTTGCGATTGAAGCACCAGGGCACGTCCAGCTGATGCCTTTCGGCCAGTTGCACCGAAGTGGCAGCGGCCAGGGGAATACCCTTGTAGGCGGGCCCGAACAGGACGTCGAAAGCGATGCCGCTGTCGACGATGGCTGCGGCATAATAGCGCGCCAGTTCGGCCAGCGCGGCACCGGTGTTGAACAGGCCGGCATTGAAGAAATAGGGACTGGTACGCCCTGATTTCAGGGTGAATTCGCCGAAACGCAGAACGCCTCGATCAATTGCAAAACGAATGAAGTCGCGCTGATAGGCCTGCATCGAAAAAGTCCCGGATACCACGGATTTAGCTAATTAGGTAGAGCTCGGGTATCATACACGCACAAGATTTTTGGGGCCATGTATGCGGATCATCAGTGTGAACGTCAATGGTATTCAGGCGGCAGTCGAGCGCGGGTTGCTCAGTTGGCTGCAGGCCCAGAATGCCGACGTCATCTGCTTGCAGGACACCCGTGCTTCCGCCTTTGAACTGGACGACGCCGCCTTCCAACTGGACGGCTACTTCCTTTATGCGTGCGATGCAGAAGTTCCAGCCCAGGGCGGTGTGGCGCTGTACTCGCGGTTGCAACCCAAGGCGGTCATCAGTGGGCTGGGCTTCGAGACAGCCGACCGCTACGGGCGTTATCTGCAGGCAGATTTCGATAAACTCAGTATTGCCACCTTGCTGCTGCCTTCGGGCATGAACGGCGATGAAGACTTGAACCAGAAGTTCAAGCTCATGGACGACTTCGGCAAGTACCTGGACAAGCAACGGCGCAAGCGTCGCGAATACATCTACTGTGGTTCGCTGTATGTTGCGCAGCAGAAACTCGACATCAAGAACTGGCGCGACAGCCAGCAGTCGCCCGGCTTCCTGGCGCCCGAGCGGGCCTGGATGGACGAAATCGTCGGCAACATGGGCTATGTCGATGCGCTGCGCGAAGTCAGTCGCGAAGGCGACCAGTACAGCTGGTGGCCCGACAACGAACAGGCCGAGATGCTCAACCTGGGCTGGCGCTTCGACTACCAGCTGCTGACCCCAGGCCTGCGACGCTTCGTGCGCAGCGCGCGCCTGCCACGCCAGCCCCGCTTTTCCCAGCACGCGCCACTCATCGTGGACTACGACTGGACCCTGACGATCTGATCGCCAGGCACAAAAAAGCCGACCTTGCGAGGTCGGCTTTTTTGTGGGCTTCTTGCAGAGCTTGGACACTGTGGGAGCGGTGAATCAGACAGACCGCATGCACCGCCGACGCGGCTCGCGCCGTTACAAAGGCAGCGCAATCTTTGTGGGAGCGGGGCGGGCGGCGAGCCCTCTGCCCGCGAATGCAGGCCCCTGCGGTTGGTCTGATGCACCGCAGTGTCTGCATTCGCGGGCAGAGCCCGCTCCCACACAAAGCCAGTCCTACTGAAAGCCAGCCTTACAGAGAATTCGCATTCGCGGAGGCTTGCGTCACTCGGCCAGGGCAGCTTTCTGCAGGGCGAAGATCTCTTCCATGCCCTGCTGGGCCAGTGCCAGCATGGCGTTGAGGTCGGCCGGCTGGAACGGCGCGCCTTCGGCGGTGCCCTGCACTTCGATGAAGCCACCGGTGCTGGTCATCACCACGTTGAGGTCGGTCTCGGCAGCGGAGTCTTCCAGATAGTCGAGGTCCAGGACCGGTTCGCCCTGGTACATGCCTACCGACACGGCAGCAATCATCTGCTTGAGCGGATCGCCGCCCTTCAGGCCGCCGCGCTTCTTGACCATCTTCAAGGCATCGACCAACGCCACCATGGCACCGGTGATGGACGCGGTTCGCGTACCACCGTCGGCCTGGATCACATCGCAGTCGACGTACAGCGTGATGTCGCCCAGCTTGCTCATGTCCAGCGCCGCACGCAGCGAGCGGCCGATCAGGCGCTGGATTTCCAGAGTACGGCCGCCTTGCTTGCCACGGCTGGCTTCACGCTGGTTACGGTCGCCGGTGGCGCGCGGCAGCATGCCGTATTCGGCGGTCAACCAACCCTGGCCCTGCCCCTTGAGGAAGCGCGGCACGCCGTTTTCGACGCTGACGGTGCAGATCACCTTGGTGTCGCCGAACTCTACCAAGACAGACCCTTCGGCGTGCTTGGTGTAGTTTCGAGTGATGCGGATCGAGCGGAGCTGATCGGCGGCGCGACCACTTGGACGTTTCATCGGGATACCTGTACTGGACTCAAATCTGGCGGGCATTATAGGGCGTTCGACCATGAATTGCCCGTCCCGCCCCCGCAGATCGCGCCAGCATTGGGAGCCGGCGCCAGGTTGCGCTACAATCCCGCGCCTCGATTCATCGTCCATCGTCTGCGAGGTTTCTCCCCCATGGTGCACAGCATGACCGCCTTCGCGCGTTGCGAACGAGCCGCGGCCCAAGGCACCCTGAGCTGGGAGCTGCGCTCGGTCAACCATCGCTATCTGGAACCGCATCTGCGCCTGCCCGAGGCCCTGCGCGACCTCGAAGGTTCGGTGCGCGAAGCACTGCGCCAGGGCCTGTCGCGCGGCAAGGTCGAATGCACCCTGCGCTACACCGAGGACACCAGCGGCCAACCCTTGCAGGTCGATCGCGAACGCGCCACGCAACTGATAGCCGCCGCCGAGACCGTTGCCGCCCTGATCAAGCAGCCTGCCGCGCTCAACCCGCTGGAAGTGCTGGCCTGGCCCGGCGTGCTGGTGGCCGACGCCAGCGATCCCCAGGCTCTGAGCACGGCGGCCAACGAACTGTTCGCCCAGGCACTGACTGAACTCAAGAATGGCCGCGTGCGCGAAGGCGCCGAACTGGCCCGGCTGATCAACGACCGGCTCGACGCCATGAGCAGCGAGGTCGCCACCTTGCGCAGCCTGGTGCCGCAGATGCTCAGCGCGCAACGGCAGAAGATCCTCGACCGCTGCGCCGACCTGCAGGCCGAACTCGACCCGCAGCGCCTGGAGCAGGAAATGGTCCTGCTGGCACAGAAAAGCGATGTGGCCGAAGAACTCGACCGCCTGACCACCCACGTCACCGAAGTGCGGCGCGTGCTCAAGGCCGGCGGCGCCGCCGGCCGACGCCTGGATTTCCTCATGCAGGAACTCAACCGCGAAGCCAACACCCTGGGCTCCAAAGCCTTCGACCCACGCAGTACGCAGGCTGCCGTCAACCTCAAGGTGTTGATCGAGCAGATGCGTGAACAAGTGCAGAACATTGAGTAAGGCCACCCTTTCATGACCCACAGCACCGGCACCCTTTACATCGTTTCGGCTCCCTCGGGCGCGGGCAAGACCAGCCTGGTCAAGGCCCTGATCGACGCCCAGCCATCCATTCGCGTCTCGGTCTCGCACACCACCCGCGCCATGCGTCCGGGCGAGGTCTGTGGCGTGAACTATCACTTCGTCGACCGCGAAACCTTCATCGACATGATCGGCCACGGCGACTTCCTGGAGCAGGCCGAAGTGTTCGGCAACCTCTACGGCACGTCCCAGAGCCATCTGCAGCAGACCCTCGACGAAGGCCACGACCTGATCCTGGAAATCGACTGGCAGGGTGCCGAGCAAGTGCGTCGGCTGATGCCCTCGGCACGCTCGATCTTCATCCTGCCGCCGTCGCAACTGGCGCTGCGCCAGCGTCTGACCAACCGCGGTACCGACAGCGACGAGATCATCGAGACGCGCATGCGCGAAGCGGTCAGCGAGATGAGCCACTATGTCGAATACGACTACCTGATCATCAACGACGACTTTGCCTCGGCCCTGGAAGACCTCAAAGCGGTGTTTCGCGCCAACCGCCTGCAGCAGCAGGCACAGCAGCAAAAGCACGGCGCTTTGCTGGCCGAACTGCTCGCCTGAAAACAAAGCTTCCCTAAACGCTGGTGATTTTTTAAACTATCGAGTCCGCTCGCCCATCCGGGCCGCGCGCATAATCGCATTTGCTACGAGGAAGACCATGGCCCGCGTAACCGTTGAAGACTGCCTAGAACACGTGGATAACCGTTTCGAGCTGGTCATGCTCTCCACCAAACGCGCTCGCCAGCTGGCGACCGGCGGCAAAGAGCCGAAAGTGGCGTGGGAAAATGACAAGCCTACCGTGGTAGCCCTGCGTGAAATCGCCGAAGGCCTGATCGACTATGCTGCTATCGCTGAAGCTGAAATCGTTGAAGACGAACCCCTCTTCGCAGCGTTCGAAGACGAGGCCAACGAGGCCGTCTAAGTCCATGCCTGGTCGACGCTGTACGGCGCGAGGTTCTATCCCACATCGGCAGGAGGCCTCCCCTTGCCGAGCATAGACGCCCTCGCCGATCGCTTGTCGACCTACCTCGGCAAGGAACAGGTCAACCTGGTCCGCCGAGCGTACTTCTACGCCGAACAAGCCCACGACGGCCAACGCCGTCGCAGCGGCGAAGCCTACGTCACGCACCCGCTGGCGGTGGCAGGCATTCTCGCCGACATGCACATGGACCATCAGAGCCTGATGGCGGCCATGCTGCACGACGTGATCGAAGACACCGGTATCGCCAAGGAAGCACTCAGTGCCCAGTTCGGCGAAACCGTGGCCGATCTGGTCGACGGGGTCAGCAAGCTGACCCAGATGAACTTCGAGACCAAGGCCGAGGCTCAGGCGGAAAACTTCCAGAAGATGGCCATGGCCATGGCCCGGGACATCCGCGTGATCCTGGTCAAGCTGGCCGACCGCCTGCACAACATGCGCACCCTCGAAGTGCTGTCCGGCGAGAAGCGTCGGCGCATCGCCAAGGAAACCCTGGAAATCTACGCACCCATCGCCAACCGGCTGGGCATGCACAACGTGCGCGTCGAATTCGAGGACCTGGGCTTCAAGGCCATGTACCCGATGCGCTCGGCGCGCATCTACCAGGCGGTCAAGCGCGCCCGCGGCAACCGCAAGGAACTGGTCAACAAGATCGAAAACTCCCTGGCCCATTGCCTCTCGGTGGATGGTATCGAGGGCGATGTCAGCGGTCGCCAGAAACACATCTATGGCATCTACAAGAAGATGCGCGGCAAGCGCCGTGCCTTCAACGAGATCATGGACGTGTACGCCTTCCGCATCGTGGTCGACAAGGTCGACACCTGCTACCGCGTGCTGGGCGCCGTGCACAACCTGTACAAGCCCCTGCCAGGCCGCTTCAAGGACTACATCGCGATTCCCAAGGCCAACGGCTACCAGTCGCTGCACACCACCTTGTTCGGCATGCACGGCGTACCGATCGAAATCCAGATCCGCACCCGTGAAATGGAAGAGATGGCTAACAACGGCATCGCCGCCCACTGGCTGTACAAGTCCAGCGACGACGAGCAACCCAAGGGCACCCATGCCCGGGCCCGTCAGTGGGTCAAGGGTGTGCTGGAAATGCAGCAACGTGCCGGCAACTCGCTGGAATTCATCGAGAGCGTGAAGATCGACCTGTTTCCGGACGAGGTCTACGTGTTCACGCCCAAGGGCCGCATCATGGAGCTGCCCAAGGGTTCCACGGCGGTGGACTTTGCCTATGCGGTGCATACCGACGTGGGCAACAGCTGCATCGCCTGCCGCATCAACCGACGCCTGGCGCCGCTGTCCGAGCCGCTGCAGAGCGGTTCGACGGTGGAAATCGTCAGTGCACCAGGCGCACGCCCCAACCCGGCCTGGCTCAACTTCGTGGTCACCGGCAAGGCCCGCACCCATATTCGCCATGCCCTGAAGCTGCAACGCCGCTCGGAATCGGTGAACCTGGGCGAACGTCTGCTGAACAAGGTGCTCAACGGTTTCGACAGCGCGTTGGACAAGATTCCCGCCGAGCGCGTTCAAGCCATGCTGGCCGAGTACCGCCTGGAGCTGATCGAAGACCTGCTCGAAGACATTGGCCTGGGCAACCGCATGGCCTATGTCGTGGCGCGACGCCTACTGGCCACCGACGGTGGCGAGCAGTTGCCCAGCCCCGAAGGGCCGCTGGCCATTCGCGGTACCGAGGGCCTGGTGCTCAGCTATGCCAAATGCTGTACGCCCATCCCCGGCGATCCGATCGTGGGTCACCTGTCGGCGGGCAAGGGCATGGTGGTTCACCTGGAAAACTGCCGCAACATCAGCGAAATCCGCCACAACCCGGAAAAATGCATCCAGTTGGGCTGGGCCAAGGACGTCACCGGCGAGTTCAATGTCGAGCTGCGCGTGGAACTCGAGCACCAGCGCGGCCTGATCGCGTTGCTGGCCAGCAGCGTCAACGCCGCCGACGGCAACATCGAGAAGATCAGCATGGACGAACGCGATGGCCGCATCAGCGTGGTCCAGCTGGTAGTCAGCGTGCACGATCGCGTCCACCTGGCCCGCGTCATCAAGAAACTGCGCGCCCTGGCTGGCGTCACCCGCCTCACGCGCGTGCGTGCCTGAGGCGCGGAACCTTCATTTCAAGGAGCTGTTCATGACCAAGACCGTAATCACCAGCGACAAGGCCCCGGCTGCCATCGGTACCTACTCCCAGGCCATCAAGGCTGGCAATACCGTCTACATGTCCGGCCAGATTCCACTGGACCCTGCCACCATGGAGCTGGTCGAAGGCTTCGAGGCTCAGACCGTGCAGGTGTTCGAGAACCTCAAGTCAGTGGCAGAGGCTGCCGGCGGTTCGTTCAAGGACATCGTCAAGCTCAACATCTTCCTGACCGATCTGAGCCATTTCGCCACCGTCAACGAAGTGATGGGCCGCTACTTCCAGCAGCCTTACCCTGCCCGCGCCGCCATTGGCGTCGCTGCCCTGCCCAAGGGCGCGCAGGTTGAAATGGACGCTATCCTGGTCATCGAATAAGCCGCCCCGCGCGCTGCGGCAATCGTCTGCAGCGCCATTCGCCAGCAAGGACTTCCTTCATGCGTCACGCGCTCGCCCTATCTCTGGCCGCCCTGCTTCTGGGCGGCTGCGCCAGCCACGAAAACGTCGACCCCAACGGCGTCTGGATCAATCAGAAAGCCATCGATGCCGCCGCCAAGGGCGCAAGCCTGCGCCAGGCGCTGTTGGCCAACGGCCCGACACTGGAATGGTCGATCGACACCGTGGCCGGTCAGGCTCGTTTCAGCAATGGCTTCGAAGAGGGCGAAGGCAAGCTGGTGCCCCAGGCCGATGGCCAGTTCAAGGTGGACTTCTACGGCAACGGTGAAGACACCCTGAAAATAGACGGCGCTACCCTGCAACAAGCAGCGAGCGATAACACCCCGGTGCAAACCTTCAGCAAGTCGGCCGCCCCGGCGCGTGCGGATACGCCGGTGGGCGCGACCTTCGAGCAGGCGCTGTACACCGCCTACATGGGCGGCGACTGGAAAGTCGTCGAGGGCCCAGGCCAGGGCGGCGTGGCTCATTTCCTGCCCGACGGACGCATCGATGGCCTGGCGGGCCTGGATCGCTACGCGTTGTGCCTGGCGGGTGACTGCGCGGCCATGAGCGGCGAGTTCGACAGCATGTGGCTGGAACAGCAACAGCGCGGCAATGCCTTTATTTTCCGTCGCAACGGCAATCAGCTGGAAATCCTGCAGGCGCTCAACCAGGCCCAGGACGATGAAATGCCCAACCTGGTGCCCGGCACCCGGCGCTGGTTGCTCAGCAAGTAGCACCGGGACGAGGCGAGGCTACCGGCTCAGCAAGGCCGCATACCCTTCCCGATAGGTGGGGTACTGCGGCGTCCAGCCCAATGCGCGTGCACGCGCATTGCTGCAGCGCTTGGAACCAGTGCGGCGGATGCTCTGGGTCTGCGAGCGCTGGGTGACGCCCAGGTACGTGCGCAGCCAATCCACCACCTCGTGCAATGGGGCCGGGGCATCGTCGACGCCTATGTAGCAGTCATCCAGCCCGACGCCACGAGCATCCGCTTCGATCAGAAACGCCAAAAGCCCTGCGGCATCGTCGGCATGAATGCGGTTGCCGTACAGCGGCGGCTGCGACGCGACCTGATAACCCTCGCGTACCTGCCCGGCCAGACGCTCGCGACCGGGCCCATAGATGCCGGTCAGGCGCACGACGGTCGCCGGTTCAGGCGCGCTCAACGCCAGTTGCTCGGCTTCGAGCATCAGGCGCCCGGAAAACCCGCTGGGCGTTACCGGCGAGGTCTCATCGACCCAATCCCCTTCAGTCTGTCCATACACGCTACTGCTGGACACGAAGAACAGACGCCTGGGCGTCTGCCGGTGCTCTGCCAGCCAGCTCAGTACATGGCGCAAGCCGTCGACATAGGCGGCTTGATAGCCCGGCTCGTCGTGTTGCGTGGCGGCCACGCAATACAGCAGGTAATCCAGGGGCTCGCGTGGCCAGGCCTCGGGGCACTGCGCCTGGTGCAGGTCGGCAGCGACGCCGAGTACACCGTCAGGCAACTGCTCGATGTGCCGACGCAGACCGTGCACGCGCCAGTTCGACGCCAGCAGGCGGCGGGCGACGCGACTGCCGATATCGCCGCAACCGGCGATCAATACAGTGGGTGAAGTCATGCGCAAGGTTCCTGAAAGTCAGGCTCCGAGCCTACCCTTACCCGAGGTTTTGCGGCCAGCGGTATTAAATAAGTTACATTATTACTTTTGCTAACAAGAATTACTTGCAATAATACCGCCCCAATCTGTTCTCGGTCTTTCGCGAGGCCTTGAAGAACGTGCACCCCTTTTCTTTCTCTTCTCAGGTCCGGCCAGCATGATTCGCAAACACCCTTCCGCTTCGCCAAGCCAGCCACGCGCGTGGAGTGCCATTGCAGCGTTGCTGCTGGGCCTGGCCATCGCTCCGTTGACATTCGCCGACGCCACTGCGCCGAGCAATGCACCTGCCAGTACCGCGACTGCAGCGCCCGCGCAAGCCGCACCGGCATCCCAGCCCGCCGCCACACCTGCACCGAGCGCCGAGCAACCCGCGCCGGCCGAGCAGGCGCTGGTCGAAGACACCACCCTGGGCATGGGTCACGACCTGTCGCCGTGGGGCATGTACCAGAACGCGGACATCGTGGTGAAGGCCGTGATGATCGGTCTGGCCATTGCCTCGATCATCACCTGGACCATCTGGATCGCCAAGGGCTTCGAGCTGCTGGGCGCCAAGCGTCGCCTCAAGGGTGAAATCGCCGCGTTGAAGAAAGCCGCCACCCTCAAGCAGGCGAGCGAAACCGCTTCGCGCAAAGGCACCCTGGCCAACCTGCTGGTCCACGATGCCCTCGAAGAGATGCACCTGTCGGCCAACGCGCGCGAACGTGAAGGCATCAAGGAGCGGGTCAGCTTCCGTCTCGAGCGTCTGGTCGCCGCCTGCGGTCGCAACATGAGCATGGGCACCGGCGTGCTGGCCACCATCGGTTCCACGGCGCCCTTCGTCGGCCTGTTCGGCACCGTGTGGGGCATCATGAACAGCTTCATTGGCATCGCCAAGACCCAGACCACCAACCTCGCCGTGGTCGCACCCGGCATCGCCGAAGCCCTGCTTGCCACCGCACTGGGCCTGGTCGCGGCCATCCCGGCAGTGGTCATCTACAACGTCTTCGCCCGCTCCATCGCCGGCTACAAGGCGCAGGTCTCGGACGCTTCGGCGCAGGTGCTGCTGCTGGTCAGCCGTGACCTCGATCACCAGCCAGGCGAGCGCGCAGCTCAGCCGCAGATGGTCAAGGTGGGCTGACCTATGGGCCTGCACCTGAACGAAGGCGGCGATGATCTCGCCGAGAACCATGAAATCAACGTGACGCCGTTCATCGATGTCATGCTGGTGCTGCTGATCATCTTCATGGTCGCAGCCCCCCTGGCGACGGTGGACATCAAGGTCGACCTGCCCGCCTCGACCGCCAAGCCGGCGCCGCGGCCCGAAAAGCCGGTGTTCCTCAGCGTCAAGGCCGACCAGAACCTGTACGTGGGCGACGACAAGGTCGAGCGCACGCAGCTGGGCCAGATCCTCGACGCCAAGACACACGGCAACAAGGACACGACCATCTTCTTCCAGGCCGACAAGGGCGTGAATTACGGCGACCTGATGGAAGTGATGAACACCCTGCGCGGCGCGGGCTACCTGAAGGTAGGCCTGGTCGGCCTCGAGACGGCAGCCAAGCAATGATCACGACGCGCCAGAAAACGACGCGTTATGTTGCCAGCCTGGCGGTCGTCCTCGGCGTGCACGCTGCGGCCATCGTGGTTGCCCTGAACTGGCCCGCGCCGCAGCCCATCGAGCTGCCGCCGCAGGCCATGATGGTGGAGATGGCGCCGCTGCCCGAACCTGCGCCTCCTCCGCCGCCGCAGGTCGTCACGCCGCCGCCACCGCCCGAGCCGGTGGTCGAGGACCCATTGCCCAAGCTGGCGGAAGCGCCCAAGCCGACGATCTCGGTGCCCAAGCCGACGCCGCCCAAGCCCAAACCAAAACCGCAGCCGCCCAAGGTCGAAAAGAAACCCGAGCCGCCCAAGGAGCAGCCGCCGGCCGAGCAGACCGTCGACAGCCGTCCGGCGCCGCCACAACCGGCCAAGCCGGCAGCGCCTGCGCCCAGTCCGCCGTCCAACAGCAATGCGCTGCCCAGCTGGCAGGGCGATCTGCTGCGCCATCTGGCCAAGTACAAGAAGTATCCGGAGGACGCGCGTCGTCGCGGCATGACCGGGGTTAACCGCTTGCGCTTCGTGGTGGATGCCGAAGGCCGGGTACTGTCGTACTCCCTGGCAGGAGGTTCGGGTAGCGCGGCACTGGACCGCGCGACCATGGAGATGATCCGTCGAGCGCAACCGTTGCCCAAGCCACCGGCCGAGATTCTGGTCAATGGCAGCCTGGAAGTGGTCGCGCCCTTCGTTTACTCGCTGGACAAACGCTGATTCGCATAATTTGATGCGTTTCAGCGCCGTTGATAACGTGCGTCTATCGGTTGCAGCCGCTATGCTGGGCTCGCAACTTCATGGACGCACGTTATGACCCTCACAGAATTGCGCTACATCGTTACCCTGGCTCAGGAGCAACACTTCGGCCACGCGGCCGAGCGCTGCCATGTCAGCCAGCCCACTCTCTCGGTCGGCGTCAAGAAGCTCGAGGACGAGCTCGGCGTGCTGATCTTCGAGCGCAGCAAGAGCGCCGTACGCCTGACCCCCGTCGGTGAAGGCATCGTGGCTCAGGCGCAGAAAGTGCTCGAGCAGGCCCAGGGTATCCGCGAACTGGCTCAGGCCGGCAAGAACCAGCTCACCGCACCGCTCAAGGTCGGCGCCATCTATACCGTCGGCCCGTATCTGTTCCCACACCTCATTCCGCAACTGCACCGCGTGGCGCCGCAGATGCCGCTGTACATCGAGGAAAACTTCACTCACATCCTGCGCGACAAGCTGCGCAATGGTGAGCTGGACGCGGTGATCATCGCCCTGCCGTTCAACGAAGCCGATGTACTGACCCTGCCGCTCTATGACGAGCCGTTCTACGTTCTGATGCCTGCGGATCACCCCTGGACGCGCAAGGAAACCATCGATTCGGGCCTGCTCAACGACAAGAGCCTGCTGCTGCTGGGTGAAGGTCACTGTTTCCGAGACCAGGTCCTGGAAGCCTGCCCGACCCTGACCAAGGGCTCGGAAGGCGCCAAGCACACCACCGTCGAGTCCAGCTCGCTGGAAACCATTCGGCACATGGTTGCGTCCGGCCTGGGTGTTTCGATCCTGCCGTTGTCGGCCGTCGACAGCCATCACTACGCGCCTGGCGTCATCGAAGTCCGGCCACTGACCCCACCGACCCCGTTCCGCACCGTAGCGATCGCCTGGCGCGCCAGCTTTCCCCGGCCCAAGGCCATCGAGATTCTCGCCGATTCGATCCGTCTGTGTTCGGTGGCCAAGCCGGTGGGCCGCGACGCGCCATGACCGAGCTGGCTCAGGTATCGGTCACTGCGCTCAAGGGCGTGGGCGAGGCGATGGCGGAAAAACTCGCCAAGGTGGGTCTCGAAAACCTCCAGGATGTGTTGTTCCACCTGCCCCTGCGCTATCAGGACCGCACCCGGGTGGTCCCGATCGGGGCGTTGCGTCCTGGCCAGGATGCGGTCATCGAGGGGGTGGTCAGCGGTGCCGACGTCTCAATGGGCAAGCGCCGCAGCCTGTTGGTGCGCCTGGGCGATGGCAGTGGCTCGCTGAGCCTGCGCTTCTATCATTTCAGCAATGCCCAGAAGGAAGCGCTCAAGCGCGGCACGCATGTGCGCTGCTATGGCGAAGCACGGCCCGGTGCCTCGGGACTTGAGATCTACCACCCCGAATACCGCGTCCTGACCGGGGAGCAAGACATCCCGGTCGAGCAGAACCTGACGCCGATCTACCCGACCACCGAAGGCCTGACCCAACAGCGTTTGCGTCAGTTGTCGCAGCAGGCCCTCGACCTGCTGGGGCCGCGCAGCCTGCCCGACTGGTTGCCGCTGGAGCTGGCGCGCGAGCACCAACTGGCCCCTCTGGATGAAGCGATCCGCTACCTGCACCGCCCGCCGCCGGATGCCGACCTCGAAGAGCTTGCGGTGGGTCATCACTGGGCTCAGCACCGCCTGGCTTTCGAAGAGCTGCTGACCCATCAGCTGTCCCAGCAGCGCCTGCGTGAAAGCCTGCGCGCCCAACGCGCGCCTGCCCTGCCGCTGGCCCGGGACCTGCCGGTGCGCTACCTGGACAACCTGGGGTTTGCGCCTACCGGTGCACAACGTCGGGTGGGTGCGGAAATCGCCTACGACCTGAGCCAGCCCGAGCCGATGCTGCGCCTGGTGCAGGGCGACGTCGGTGCCGGCAAGACCGTGGTGGCGGCCCTGGCCGCCTTGCAGGCACTGGAGGCGGGTTATCAGGTGGCGCTGATGGCGCCGACCGAGATTCTCGCCGAGCAGCACTTCATCACCTTCCAGCGCTGGCTCGAACCGCTGGGCATCGAAGTGGCCTGGCTGGCCGGCAAGCTCAAGGGCAAGGCACGGGTCGGTGCACTCGAGCGTATCGCCGGTGGCGCGCCGATGGTGGTGGGTACCCACGCCCTGTTTCAGGCCGAGGTGCAGTTCGCCCGGTTGGCTCTGGTGATCATCGATGAGCAACACCGCTTCGGCGTACAGCAACGCCTGGCGTTGCGGCAGAAAGGCGTGGGCGGAACGATGTGCCCGCACCAACTGATCATGACCGCTACGCCGATCCCGCGGACGTTGGCGATGAGTGCCTACGCCGACCTCGACACCTCCGTACTCGACGAACTACCGCCCGGGCGTACGCCGGTCAACACCGTGCTGGTGGCCGACAGCCGCCGCCCCGAGGTGGTGGAGCGGGTGCGCGCCGCCTGTGCCGAGGGTCGCCAGGCCTATTGGGTCTGCACGCTGATCGAGGAATCCGAAGAACTCACCTGCCAGGCCGCGCAAAGTACTTTCGAAGAGCTTACCCTGGCCTTGGGTGAGCTGCGGGTCGGGTTGATTCACGGGCGCATGAAGCCTGCCGAAAAGGCCGAGGTCATGGCCTGGTTCAAGGCCGGCGATCTGCAACTGCTGGTGGCCACCACCGTGATCGAAGTCGGGGTGGATGTGCCCAATTCCAGCCTGATGATCATCGAGAATCCGGAACGCCTGGGGCTCGCCCAGCTCCATCAGTTGCGGGGACGCGTCGGTCGCGGCAGCGCCGCCAGCCACTGCGTATTGCTCTACCACCCACCCCTGTCGCAGATCGGTCGGGAACGGCTGGGTATCATGCGCGAAACCAACGACGGCTTCGTGATTGCCGAAAAGGACCTGCAGCTGCGCGGTCCCGGCGAGATGCTGGGCACCCGGCAAACGGGCCTGCTGCAGTTCAAGGTCGCCGACCTGATGCGCGACGCCGACTTGCTGCCGGCAGTGCGCGAAGCGGCCCAGGTGCTCATCGAGCGCTGGCCGGGCCATGTCACGCCGCTGCTCGAGCGCTGGCTGCGGCATGGGCAGCAATACGGTCAAGTCTGAAGCGCTCCAGAAACTTGTGTGATACAGGTCTCGGTTTCCTGGGCAAGCTGAGTATACTGAGGCGAATGTAGGACAATGGATGCAGACCATGAATGAACTTGCGCTGGAAGCCGTCACTTCGCCCGTCCCCTCCGTGATCCAGAAGATGCTCAACGATTCGGGCATCGCCTGGACGGCGGTGGATGCACGACAGGTGACCGCCGCCGATGCCGGCCGCACGATCCAGGCGGTTCTGCTGGCCGATGAGGTCGGGGCACTCATGGTGCTGTTTCCCCAGAGTCAGTTGCTGGACCTGAATCGCTTGACCGAACTGACCGGGCGCAAGCTCACGGCCGTGTCCGAGGAACGCCTGACCGCTATGCTGGGCAAGCACCAGCTGGCCTTGCTGCCGGGCCTGCCGATCCTGACCAGTTCGCCGTGCCTGTACGACGAGCGCTTGATGCTCGAACCCACGTTGCTGGTCAGCTCCGGCGAACCCGGCGGGTGGCTCGAACTGAGCGGCGATGATTTCCGCAAGATGCTGACCAAAGCCAGTTCCGGCTCTTTTGGCCAACCCTTGGCCAATGTCCGCCCCAACCTGGATCGTCCCGATGACGACGGCAAGGAAATCACCCGCGCGGTGCAGAATTTCACCGCACGGCGTATCCAACAGCGTCTGGAATCGACCATCGAGATTCCTCCCCTGGCAACCACGGCACAGAAGATCATCAAGCTGCGCGTCGATCCCAATGCCACCATCGACGATATCACCGGCGTGGTCGAAACCGATCCGGCGCTGGCTGCGCAGGTGGTCAGCTGGGCCGCGTCACCTTATTACGCCTCACCGGGCAAGATTCGTTCGGTGGAAGACGCCATCGTTCGGGTGCTCGGTTTCGATCTGGTGATCAATCTGGCGCTGGGTCTGGCCTTGGGCAAGACCTTGAACATGCCCAAGGATCATCCGCGTCAGGCCACGCCACACTGGCATCAGTCCATTTATGTGGCTGCAGTGATCGAAGGCCTGACCCGTGCCATGCCTCGGGCCAGCCGCCCGGAAGCAGGCCTCACCTACCTGGCCGGCTTGCTGCACAACTTCGGCTATCTGCTACTCGCTCACCTGTTTCCGCCGCATTTCCAGCTGATCTGTCGTCATCTCGAAGTCAATCCGCACCTGCAGCATGATTTCATCGAGCAGCATCTGCTGGGCGTGACGCGAGAGCAGATGGGCGCCTGGCTGATGCGCTACTGGGAAATGCCGGAAGAACTGAGCACCGCGCTACGGTTCCAGCACGACCCCAGCTACACCGGCGAGCACGCCGCCTACGCCAATCTGGTGTGCCTGGCCATTCGCCTGTTGCGCAGCCGCGGCATCGGCAGCGGCGATCAGTACATTCCGGATGCCTTGTTCGAGCGCCTGGAACTGAGCCGAGACAAGGCCGAAGCGGTAGTCAGTAAAGTGCTGGAAGCCGAAGCGCTGCTGCGCGAGCTGGCCCACCAGTTCGACTGACAGGTGCGCGGTGAGCTCAGCGCTTTCTGGGCTTGAGGTATTTCATCGCGCCCTGAAACCACACGACCAGCGCCGGATTGCCCTTGATCTGGATGTGCTTGTCCTGAATGCCCTGCATGAACGCCAGCTGTTTGTTGCTGGCCTGCAGGGTGTCGTAGCCGTACTTGGCGTCCTTGAAGGCAATCGCGAAGGCCGGCTTTTCCACGCTGCCGCTGCGGCTGCTCACCCGTTGATCGCGGACGATGAAGTGCCGCGCGATCTTGCCGTCCAGTGTCTGTAACTGAAACACCAGTTCCTTGTCCTTGAGCTGCTGGGCGAAGGCTGGGTTGTTGCGGCTGGCGCGGGCCATCATCAGGCCCATGGCCCAGAGCAGGAAGCGGAATTTCATGGCGAAGCCTCGGCGCGGGAAAGTGGCGGCGAGTGTACCGGCAATGCTCCGTTCAAGGCAGTCCGGCTAAGGCGGGGCAGGCTATCTGGCCGTTATGGCGGCAGGTATGTCGCAGGCACCCGGCGGACCGGGTGCCATGGCAGGTCGCTCAGCGGTGCGATGCCAGGTTCTTCAATTCACACTGTCCTTGAGAAACTTCCCAGGCTTGAAGGCAACGGTATTGCTGGCCTTGATCTTCACCGGCTCGCCGGTCTGCGGATTCTTGCCGGTGCGGGCGCCGCGGTGGCGTTGGATGAAGGTGCCGAAGCCCACCAGAGTGACACTGTCCTTGCGGTGCAGTGCGCCGGTGATTTCTTCGAGTACGGCATTCAAGACGCGGTTGGCCTGTTCCTTGGTCAGGTCCGCTTTCTCAGCAATGGCATCTACGAGCTCTGGTTTACGCATGGTGAAGCCTCTTATGGCGGTTTTTGTTTTTATTGGCGACTGCCTGGTGGACGGCAACGCCCAACTCGCCGCAGGCTCTACACTGCGGCAGACGGAGTGAGAATGGCACGCTGCACGAGGGCGCGCCAGTGTCTGCCACGGGTTTGTTACGGCAAAGTGCCGGTTATTCCGACAGAACGGCGCCTATCGGCAATGCGGCACCCGAATGCGGGTCACCATCAACCGATTTCGATCATTTCGAAATCCATTTTGCCCACGCCGCAGTCGGGGCACAGCCAGTCTTCGGGCACGTCTTGCCAAAGGGTGCCGGCAGCGATGCCATCCTCGGGCCAGCCGTCGGCTTCGTTATAGATCAAGCCACAGACGATACATTGCCACTTCTTCATCATTTCCCCTCGGTATTCAGGCGATCTGGCGGGCGCTCGATGGTAAGACGTTGTCGCCCGGCTCTCGCGGTTTGTACTGATCAACGCCGCGCGATGCAAGCTTCATCAGGCGGGAACGGCCAATCGGCACCGGCAAACATGATAAAGTCGACGTCTTTCCAGCCGACCCGATTCACTACCGTGCCCCATTCAGGATTCCCCTCCCCCGATTGGCAATGCCTGGCCGACGCCGAACCGCTGGTACACGATTGGCTGTTCGACCCAGGTTCCCTGACCCGCCGTTTGATTCAGCTCAGCGATGACCATTTCGGCGTCCGCGTGCTGCTGCAGGACTGGCAACCGCTGCGTGATGAAGAATGCCTGGCGCTGGCTGTGGCGCGAGGCAGCCAGGGGTGGGTGCGCGAGGTCTGTCTGCTCGGCCATGGCGAGCCCTGGGTGTTCGCCCGCAGCGTGGCGGCACGCAGCAGCCTGCAGGACAGCGACCTGGACCTGCAGGCGTTGGGCAACCGTTCGCTGGGCGAGCTGCTGTTCTGCGACCCGGCCTTCGTTCGTGGTCCCATTCAGACCTGCCGCTACCCGGCCCGGTGGCTGCCCGCCCAGCAGGCCAGCGAGGGGCTGTGGGCCAGACGCTCGCGTTTCGACCGGGGGTCGCTGGCGGTGCTGGTCGCCGAAGTCTTCCTGCCGCCTGTTTGGCAAGCCGTTCGTAACCCAGTGGAGCACCGTTGATGTACCAGAGCCTGCTCAAGTCGCTGAACCGGCTGAACCCGCGCGCCTGGGATTTCATTCAGCTCACGCGCATGGACAAGCCCATCGGCGTCTACCTGTTGCTGTGGCCGACCCTGTGGGCCCTGTGGATCGCCGGTGAAGGCAGGCCTTCGCTGGCCAATCTGGTCATCTTCGTCGCCGGTGTGGTGCTGATGCGCGCGGCTGGTTGCGTGATCAACGACTTCGCCGACCGCAAGGTCGATGGCCACGTCAAGCGGACCGAAGCGCGGCCCTTGGTCAGCGGCAAGATCAGCAGCAAGGAAGCGCTGGTGTTCTTTGCCGTGCTGGTCGGCATCAGTTTCGTGCTGGTGCTGTGCACCAATGCCCAGACCATCGGCCTGTCGGTAGGCGGCTTGATATTGGCGGCAAGCTATCCGTTCATGAAACGCTACACCTACTACCCGCAGGTGGTGCTGGGCATGGCGTTCTCGTGGGGCATGCCGATGGCATTCACCGCCGAAACTGGCGAGTTGCCAGCGGCCGCCTGGCTGCTGTGGATCGCCAACCTGCTGTGGACCGTGGCCTATGACACCTACTACGCCATGACCGACCGCGATGACGACCTGCGCATCGGGGTGAAGTCCACCGCCATCCTGTTCGGCGCCGCCGATCGCCTGATCATTGTCATCCTGCAGGGGCTGGCCTTGGCCTGCCTGCTGCTGGCCGGCGCACGGTTCGGCCTCGGCGGCTGGTTCCACGCGGGCCTGGCGGTGGCCGCGCTGTGTTTCGCCTGGCAGTGGTGGCATACCCGCGAGCGCGAGCGCATGGCCTGCTTCAGGGCGTTCCTGCACAACCATTGGGTAGGGTTGGCGATCTTCCTGGGCATTATGCTCGACTACGCCCTGCGCTGACGCCTTCCCTGGCCGTCGCACCGGATCGAGGCGTGCAGCTCAGTCTTCGACGGGACGGGCGACCTGCCAGGCGTTGTCTTTCTTGCCGTCACCGCTGGTGTCGCCAGGCTTCTTGTCAGCCTTGTAGGTGTACAGCGGGCTGCCCATGTAGGCCCACTGCAGGCTGCCGTCGTCGCGGCTGATCACGGTCCAGTCGCCGTCGTCGGCGGCACCCTTGTCGGCCATCAGCGGCGGCCAGTTCTTCGCGCAGTCGGCGTTGCACGTCGACTTGCCGTCTTCGTCTTCGGCATAGGTGTAGAGCGTCATGCCGCGGCTGTCGACGAACGCCTTGCCCGGCTCCAGGCGCGGGTGGTCGGCGGCCATGGCCAGGCCGGACAGCGTCAGCGCCAGGGCGCCACACAGGGCCGTCCAGGCCGAAGTCGTACGATTCTTCATGGGTGCCTCTCGTCATCAATGAACAGGGATTTACAGCTTAGTACAGTCTGAATAACTTGATACGCTCGAGCAGCTGTCACACGACTGCAATAATTGCGTTATCTAATGCGGCGCATGACAGGGTAATGACAAGAGGTTTGCACAATGGCTGGCAGGAGCATTCTCATCGTCGACGATGAGGCACCGATCCGCGAAATGATCGCCGTAGCCCTGGAAATGGCAGGCTACGACAGCTTCGAGGCGGAGAACGCGCAGCAGGCCCATGCGATCATCGTCGACCGCAAACCCGATCTCATCCTGCTCGACTGGATGCTGCCCGGCACCTCGGGCATCGAACTGGCACGCCGCCTCAAGCGCGACGAGCTGACCGGCGATATCCCGATCATCATGCTCACCGCCAAGGGTGAGGAAGACAACAAGATCCAGGGGCTGGAAGTCGGTGCCGACGACTACATCACCAAGCCGTTCTCGCCACGCGAACTGGTGGCCCGGCTCAAGGCCGTGCTGCGCCGCGCCGGCCCCAGCGATGGCGAATCGCCGATCGAGGTCGGTGGCCTGTTGCTGGATCCGATCAGCCATCGCGTCACCATCGACGGCAAGCCCGCCGAGATGGGGCCTACCGAATACCGTCTGTTGCAGTTCTTCATGACCCACCAGGAGCGTGCCTACACTCGCGGGCAGTTGCTCGACCAGGTCTGGGGCGGCAATGTCTACGTCGAGGAGCGCACCGTGGACGTTCACATCCGTCGGCTGCGCAAGGCCTTGGGCGACGCCTACGAAAATCTGGTACAAACCGTGCGCGGCACCGGTTACCGCTTTTCCACCAAGAGCTGAACCGGCAGGTTTTCACAGCATAGGATGCGCGATACGTGAAACAAGACTGGTATGCCACCCTCGTGCGTCACATGCTGTTGCTGGTAGCGGGGTGCCTGCTGGTCGGGCTGATCACCGGTCATTACGGTTGGTGTCTGGCGCTGGGTCTGGCGGTGTACCTGGCCTGGACGCTCAAACAGCTGCTGCGTCTGCACCGCTGGCTGCGCGAGCACCAGCCGGATCAACCGCCGCCCGACGGCTATGGCCTGTGGGGTGAGGTGTTCGACAGCATTTATCACATGCAGCGCCGCGATCAGCGCGCGCGCGGGCGTCTGCAGGCCGTGATCGATCGCGTGCAGGAATCCACTGCAGCTCTGCGCGATGCCGTGATCATGCTCGATGCCGACGGCAACCTGGAATGGTGGAACCGCGCGGCCGAGACCCTGCTGGGCCTCAAGACCCCACAGGACAGTGGTCAGCCGGTGACCAACCTGATCCGCCATCCGCGCTTCAAGGAATACTTCGCCCAAGAGCAGTACGCCGAGCCGCTGGAGATTCCCTCGCCGGTCAACGACCGTCTGCGTGTGCAATTTCTGATCACCCGCTATGGCAACAATGAACACCTGATGCTGGTGCGCGACGTGACCCGCATCCATCAGCTGGAACAGATGCGCAAGGATTTCGTGGCTAATGTGTCCCACGAGCTGCGCACACCGCTGACCGTGATCACCGGCTACCTGGAGACCCTGCTGGACAACGTCGAGGACGTGAACCCGCGCTGGACCCGGGCCCTGCAACAGATGGAGCAGCAAGGCGTGCGCATGCAGACCCTGCTCAACGACCTGCTGTTGCTGGCCAAGCTGGAAGCCACCGATTACCCCTCGGACAACCTGCCGGTAGCGGTCACGGCTCTGCTGCACAGTATCGTCAGCGACGCCCGGGCACTGTCCGGGCCGCGCAACCAGACGATCAGCCTGGACATCGAAAACGAGGTGCTGCTCAAGGGCAGCGAGGCCGAACTGCGCAGCGCGTTTTCCAACCTGATTTTCAACGCGGTGAAATACACGCCGGAACAGGGGACCATCCGCGTACGCTGCTGGACCGACGCCCAGGGCGCCCATCTGCGGGTACAGGATTCGGGGATCGGCATCGATGCCAAGCACCTGCCGCGTCTGACCGAGCGTTTCTATCGCGTGGACTCCAGTCGAGCCTCCAACACTGGTGGCACCGGGCTGGGGCTGGCCATCGTCAAGCACGTGCTGCTTCGCCATCGGGCGACGCTGGAGATCAGCAGCGTGCCGGGTCATGGCAGTATCTTCACGTGTCACTTCTCGTTGGTACAGGTGGTGGTTCGGTAACCGCGCAGGGCGCGATCCTGTCGGGGGGGCGGTCATCGGCCGCGAAGCAGGCGCTGGTGTGTTGGGAGAACGCTGCATATGGCTGCCTTATCAGCACACCCCCTAGGCAAGGGCCCGTCCAGCCGTTACATTGCCAAACACATTACCCACCCTGGGTATCGCCTCACTCCCCTCCAGCACACGGACACCGTAAAACGCCACCATGGACCCTTCCACAGGCATCTCCCTTTCGTCACTGTTCGCCGACTTCGGCATGATTCTTTTCGCTCTGTTCCTGGTCTTGCTCAACGGCTTCTTCGTAGCCGCCGAGTTCGCCATGGTCAAGCTGCGCTCGACCCGGGTAGAGGCCATCGCCAAGAAGCATGGATGGCGTGGCAGCATTCTGCGCACGGTCCACAGCCAGCTCGATGCCTACCTTTCCGCCTGCCAGCTGGGTATCACCCTGGCCTCGCTGGGCCTGGGCTGGGTCGGTGAACCGGCGTTCGCACACATCCTCGAACCGTTGCTGGGCGCCGTCGGCGTGCAGTCGCCGGAAGTCATCAAGGGCGTGTCGTTCTTCAGCGCCTTCTTCGTTATCTCGTACCTGCACATCGTGGTTGGCGAGCTGGCACCCAAGTCCTGGGCGATCCGCAAGCCAGAGCTGCTGTCGATGTGGACGGCGGTGCCGCTGTACCTGTTCTACTGGGCCATGTACCCGGCCATCTACCTGCTCAATGCCAGTGCCAATGGCATTCTGCGCATTGCCGGCCAGGGCGAACCCGGCCCGCACCACGAGCACCATTACAGCCGCGACGAGCTCAAGCTGATCCTGCACTCAAGCCGTGGCCAAGACCCCAGTGACCAAGGCATGCGCGTACTGGCCTCGGCAGTGGAGATGGGTGAACTGGAGGTGGTCGATTGGGCCAACTCGCGCGAAGACCTGGTGAGCCTGGAATTCAACGCGCCGCTCAAGGAAATCCTGGCGATGTTTCGTCGCCACAAGTTCAGCCGCTATCCGGTGTACGACACCGAGCGCGAAGAGTTCGTCGGCCTGCTGCACATCAAGGATCTGCTGCTGGAACTGGCGGCGCTCGACCACCTGCCCGAGTCGTTCAACCTGGCCGAGCTGACCCGTCCTCTGGAACGGGTGTCGCGGCACATGCCGTTGTCGCGTCTGCTGGAGCAGTTCCGCAAGGGCGGCGCGCACTTTGCGCTGGTCGAGGAGGCCGATGGCAAGATCATCGGTTACCTGACCATGGAAGACGTGCTGGAAGTGCTGGTCGGCGACATCCAGGACGAACACCGCAAGGCCGAGCGCGGCATTCTGGCCTATCAACCCGGGAAGCTGCTGGTGCGGGGCGATACGCCGCTGTTCAAGGTCGAGCGGCTGCTGGGGGTGGACCTGGATCACATTGAGGCGGAAACCCTGGCGGGTTTGATCTACGAGACCCTCAAGCGGGTGCCCGAGGAAGAGGAGCTGCTGGAGGTAGAAGGCCTGCGCATCATCATCAAGAAGATGAAGGGGCCCAAGATCATCTTGGCCAAGGTGCTCAAGATCGAGTGAGTTGTGGCAGGTCAGTGCTGCCTGCGAGTGGGGCGTTGGGATGTGCAGTGGGTTTGATGGCCCCTTCGCGGGTAGAACCCGCTCCCACAGGGGGGCGTCGGGGATCACGGTGTGCATTGGGCTCGATGGCCTCTTCGCGGGTAGAACCCGCTCTCACAGGGGGGAGGTTGCTGCAAGGGGGTTACTGGCCGCCGACGGCGAAGTTGGGCAGTACGCCCAGTGGCCGGTCGAACTGGTAGGGAATCGACTCCAGCGCCAGGCCGACGTTGCGTTGCACCACGAAGTGCAGGTGCGGGCCGGTGCTGTTGCCGGTGTTGCCCGAGCGCGCCAGCGCCGAGCCGACGCTGACCTGTTGCCCTTCCTTAACGCTCACCGAACCGCGCATCAGGTGCAGATAGACACCCATGGTGCCGTCCTCGTGGAGGATGCGCACGAAGTTGCCCGACGGGTTGTCGCCGCGGTTGTTCTGGTTATTTTCCACCTTGATCACCGTACCGCCGCGCGCTGCGATGATCGGCGTGCCTTCGGGCATGGCGATGTCCATGGCGTAGCGCCCTTTGGCGCCGAAATGGCTATAGGTGCCATTGGGCCCCTGGGTCAGGCGGAAGGGTCCGCCGCGCCAGGGGAAGGGGTAGCGGTAGCCATGCGCCTCGCCCTGCGGGTCGCCGATGGAGGACACCAGGGTCTGGGCATAGCCCAGCGGCTTGCCGACCTGCTGGGCCGTCAGTGTCACCAGGCTGACGCTGCTGCGCGCTGGCACGACGCGGCGGATGCTGCTGGGCGGCAGACCCTGCACGTTGCGCAACTTGCTCAGTTTCAGCTCGACCTCGACGGGTGCGTACAGATCGTTGCGCACCATGAAGTTGGCGCTGCCCTTGCCTTTCTTCACTTCCAGACGAACCTGCCGGTCGATCCGCTCGACGATGCGCTCACGCATCACGAAGACCCGTGCGCCGGGCACGGGCCGGTCGGTGTAGGAAGTGACGCCATCGGCATTGGTGAACTTGTAGACGGTCGCGGCCTGAGCCATAAGAGCGGCCGCGAGCAGGCCGCAGATCAGCAGGAGGCGATAGACCATGGGGACGATGTCTGAAGGGGAACGTGCGCCAAGATTAGCAGGTATCTGCAGAGCGGCAATGTGCCATCTGTCAGGCACCTGGCACGAAATGCTTCTGCACCGAGCCCCGGGCGATCAGGCGCGAGACGTAGTCGAGTTTCTGCGCATCCTGGTCGAGAAAACGGAAGGTCAGCTGCAGCCAGTCGCTGTCGGGCTTGGGCTCGAACGCGGCCACGGCGTGCAGATAGCCGTTGAGACGCGCCACCTCGGCATTTTCGCCCTGCTCCAGATCGAGCACCGCCAGTTCCAGCACCTGAGGCAGCGTGTCGGTGCGCCGCACGACCAGCAACGCCTCCTTGAGGCTCAAGGCCTTGATCACGCACTGTTGGCTGCCGCCGGGCAGGCGCAGCTGGCCTTGTCCACGCCCCATGGGCGCGGTGGCTCGCGCACCTGGTGCTGGCGTACGGGCCGGTATTGCAGCGGCGGCCGGCCGAGGCGCAGGGGCTACAGGTCGCGCAGGCTCGGCGCGGCCCGAGGTCAGCGCACTCAGCGAATCGTTGGCAAAGGCCGAGGCGGCCTGTTGGCGCGTCGGTGCACCGGCTGCCAGCGCCTGCAGCTTGCCGACCTTGGCCAGGGCCTTCTTGACCTTGGTCATCAGCTGCTCATTGGTGAACGGCTTGCCGATATAGTCCGACACGCCAGCCTGGATCGCCTGCACGACGTTTTCCTTGTCGCCACGGCTGGTCACCATGATGAAGGGCAAGGTCTTGGTGTTTTCCTGCTCGCGGGTCCAGGTCAGCAGTTCAAGGCCGGACATTTCCGGCATTTCCCAGTCGCACAGCACCATGTCGTAGCTGTTGTGCATCATCAGCGACTGCGCCTTGCGGCCGTTCACTGCATCCTCGACGACGATGCCGGGAAAGGCATTGCGCAGGCATTTCTTCACCAGGTCGCGAATGAACGGCGCATCATCCACTACCAGCACACTGATCTTGCTCATCGACCGCTCCTGAAAACCGCGCAGGCATCGCCACTCGCCGAAGGCCACGTGCCGTTCGGCGGGGCTGGCCACACGGCTGCCTCGCTTCGCCCCACAACGAAAAACGCCCGGCAAAGGCCGGGCGTTCGTGTCGGACCCTCTTACTTATCGTCAGGTTGGTCCAGAACATTAGCGCTGTCGAGGGTGCCTTCGACTTCCTGCTTCATGCGCTTGAGGCCCATGTGCCGCACATCGGTGCCGCGGACCAGGTAAATCACCAGTTCGGAGATGTTGCGCGCATGGTCGCCGATGCGCTCCAGCGAGCGCAGCACCCAGATCACGTTGAGCACGCGGGAGATGGAGCGCGGGTCTTCCATCATGTAGGTGACCAGCTCGCGCAGGGCGGTCTTGTACTCGCGATCGATGGTCTTGTCGTACTGGGCCACCGACAGGGCCAGGTCGGCGTCGAAGCGGGCGAAGGCGTCGAGCGCGTCGCGCACCATGATCCGCACCTGGTCGCCGATGTGGCGCACCTCGACGTAGCCACGCGGCGACTCGCCCTCCTCGCACAGCTGAATGGCCCGGCGGGCGATCTTGGTGGATTCGTCGCCGATACGCTCCAGGTCGATCACCGATTTGGAAATGCTGATGATCAGCCGCAGGTCCGAGGCCGCCGGCTGTCGCCGCGCCAGGATGCGCAGGCATTCCTCGTCGATGTTGCGTTCCATCTGGTTGATCTGCTCGTCGACCTCGCGCACCTGCTGGGCCAGGCCGGAGTCGGCCTCGATCAGCGCGGTGACCGCGTCGTTGACTTGCTTCTCGACCAGCCCGCCCATGGCCAGCAGGTGGCTGCGCACCTCCTCGAGTTCGGCGTTGAACTGCTGCGAGATGTGATGGGTGAGGCCTTCTTTACTGATCATGGGTCGAATCCTTGGTGCGTCCGCTCGGGATGATGCCAGCAACGGCGGCGAAGCCCTAGCCGTAGCGACCGGTGATGTAGTCTTCGGTCTGCTTCTTGGCCGGGTTGGTGAACAGCGTGTCGGTGTCGCCGAACTCCACCAGCTTGCCCATGTACATGAACGCCGTGTAGTCGGACACCCGTGCGGCCTGCTGCATGTTGTGGGTGACGATGACGATGGTGTACTTGGACTTGAGCTCGTAGATCAATTCCTCGACCTTGAGCGTGGAGATCGGATCGAGTGCCGAGCAGGGCTCGTCGAGCAGCAAGACCTCGGGCTCCACGGCGATGGTACGGGCGATCACCAGACGCTGCTGCTGGCCGCCGGACAGGCCCAGGGCGGACTCGTGCAGGCGGTCCTTGACCTCGTCCCACAGCGCCGCGCCCCTGAGTGCCCATTCGACCGCTTCGTCGAGGATGCGCTTCTTGTTGATGCCCTGGATGCGCAGGCCGTAGACCACGTTTTCGTAGATGGTCTTGGGAAACGGATTGGGCTTCTGAAACACCATGCCGACGCGGCGGCGCAGTTCGGCGACGTCTTCGCCCTTGCGGTAGATATCGTTGCCATAGAGGTTGATCGCGCCCTGCACGCGGCAGCCGTCGACCAGGTCGTTCATGCGGTTGAAGGTGCGCAGCAGGGTCGACTTGCCGCAGCCCGAAGGACCGATGAACGCGGTCACGCGCTGTTTGGGGATGTTCATGGCGATGTCGAACAGCGCTTGCTTGTCGCCGTAGAACAGGCTCAGGCCGGGCACTTCGATGGCCACGGTCTCCTTGGCCAGGTTCAGGCTCTGCTTGTCGCGTCCCAGGGCCGACAGGTTGATGCCATGGGATGGGTTTTCATGCTGCATGGCAGACTCCAAAGGCTGTCAAATTCGGTTGGCGCTGCAAATGTGAGGTGCGGGTGAGCGCACTCAACTGTCCAGCGCCTTGTACTTCTCGCGCAAATGGTTGCGAATCCAGACCGCCGACAGGTTCAGCGTAGCGATCACCAGCACCAGCAACAATGCGGTGGCATACACCAGCGGTCGCGCCGCCTCGACGTTGGGGCTCTGGAAGCCGACGTCGTAGATATGAAAGCCCAGGTGCATGATCTTCTGGTCCAGGTGCAGGTACGGGTAGTTGCCATCCAGCGGCAGCGACGGCGCCAGCTTGACCACGCCCACCAGCATCAGCGGGGCCACCTCGCCGGCGGCACGGGCCACCGCCAGGATCATGCCGGTCATCATCGCCGGGCTCGCCATGGGCAGGACGATCTTCCACAGGGTTTCCGCCTTGGTCGCACCCAGGGCCAGGGAGCCTTCGCGCACGGTCCGCGGAATCCGCGCCAGGCCCTCTTCGGTGGCCACGATCACCACTGGCACCGCCAGCAACGCCAGGGTCAGCGACGCCCATAGCAGCCCCGGCGTGCCGAAGGTCGGCACCGGCAGGGCTTCGGGAAAGAACAGCCGATCGAGCGAGCCGCCCAGCACATAGACGAAGAAGCCCAGGCCGAACACGCCATAGACGATGGCTGGCACACCGGCCAGGTTGTTCACCGCGATGCGAATCAGACGGGTGACGGTATTCTGTTTCGCGTATTCGCGCAGATAGACCGCCGCCAGCACGCCAAACGGCGTGACGATGACGGCCATGATCAGGGTCATCATCACCGTGCCGAAAATGGCCGGGAAGATCCCGCCTTCGGTATTGGCTTCACGCGGATCGTCGCTGAGGAATTCCCACATCTTGTAGAAGTAGAAACCCAGCTTGGTCAGCGTGCTCATGGCATTGGGCTGATAGGCGTGGACGATCTGGCCCAGTTGGACCTCGATTTCCTTGCCGTTGGCGTCGCGCACCGTGATGCTGTCGCGGTTGACCTGGGCATGCAGCGCACCGAGGCGGGTTTCGATGTCCTTGTAGCGCGCATCGAGTTCGGCACGCTCGGCGTCCATGTCGGCCTGAGCGGCGGGGTTGAGCTGGCCTTCGAGCTCCAGGCGACGGCTTTGCAGGCGCAGCCTTTCGAGCCCGGCGTTGACCTTGCCGATGTCGGATTTTTCCAGTCGGCCGAGCGCGTCCGCCAGGTCGCTGACCCGCAAGATGCGGCTTTGCAGCTCCGGCCAGGCACCCTCGCCCTCGGCCACGACCTTGCCCTGCTCCTTGATGTTGACCAGGTAGCCGTAGAAATTGCCCCACTCGCGACGTTCCAGCGCCAGCAATTCGGGTGGGGTGCTCTGTTCGGTCAGCCAGTCACCGACGATCCAGGTGAAGTCGGCACCGTTGATGTCGCGGTTGCCCACCTTGACCAGCTCTCGGGTCATGAACTCGGGACCGTCGTCGGGCACCGGCAGGCCAGCGCTCTTCAGGCGTTCGCGCGGCACCTCTTCCTGCTGCACGATCTCGCCGATGACCAGATGATTGGCCATCCCCGGCACGTTGTAGCTGGCGTGGACCAGGTCCGCCGGCCAGAAGTGCGCCAGACCGCGCACGGCGATCACGGCCAGCAGGCCCAGCGTCATGATGACCGCGATGGACACGGCGCCACCGCTGATCCAGACACCGGGCGAGCCGCTCTTGAACCAGCCTTTCAGGGAGTTCTGCTTCACAGCCGGCTACCTTTTCTCAAAGCGATGAATATTTCTTGCGCAGACGCTGACGAATCAGCTCGGCCGCGGTGTTCATGACGAAGGTGAACAACAGCAACACCAGGGCCGAGAGGAACAGCACCCGGTAATGGCTGCCGCCCACTTCCGACTCCGGCATTTCCACCGCCACGTTGGCGGCCAGGGTGCGCAGTCCTTCGAACAGGTTCATTTCCATGACCGGCGTGTTGCCGGTGGCCATCAGCACGATCATGGTTTCGCCCACGGCCCGGCCCATGCCGATCATCAACGCCGAGAAGATGCCCGGGCTGGCGGTAAGGATCACCACGCGCGTCAATGTCTGCCACGGCGTGGCGCCCAGCGCCAGCGAGCCAAGGGTCAAGCCGCGCGGCACGCTGAACACGGCGTCCTCGGCAATCGAATAGATGTTGGGAATGACCGCGAAGCCCATGGCCAGGCCCACTACCAGCGCGTTGCGCTGATCGTAGGTGATGCCCAGGTCATTGCTGATCCACAGGCGCATGTCGCCGCCGAACCACCAGGTTTCCAGGAACGGGCTCATGTACAGCGCGAACCAGCCCACCAGCAGGATCACCGGGATCAAGATCGCACTTTCCCAACCATCCGGGATGCGCAGGCGAATCGACTCGGGCAGACGACTGACCAGAAAGCCTGCACTCAGGATGCCCAGCGGCGTGAGCAGAAGCAGGCTGAAGATACCCGGCAGATGGCCTTCCACATAGGGTGCCAGAAACAGGCCGGCGAAGAAGCCGAGGATCACCGTGGGCATGGCTTCCATCAGCTCGATGACCGGTTTGACCTTGCGCCGCATGCCCGGAGCCATGAAGTAGGCGGTGTAGATCGCGGCGGCGATGGCCAGTGGCGCGGCGAGCAGCATCGCGTAGAACGCGGCCTTCAAGGTACCGAAGGTCAACGGCGCCAGGCTCATCTTGGGCTCGAAATCGGTGTTGGCCGCCGTCGACTGCCAGACGTAGGCGGGCTTGTCGTAGTTCTCGTACCAGACCTTGCTCCACATCGAGCTCCACGACACTTCCGGATGCGGGTTGTGCAGGCTCAACGGCTGCAATGCGCCGTTGGCTTCGACCATGAGCCTGTTGGCCCGTGGCGACAAGGCGTAGATACCGGGGCCGTCGACCACCTGCTCGACCAGTAACGTACGGTGGGCGGTGCTGTGGAACACGCCCAGCTGGCCCGAAGCGTCCAGGGCGGTAAAGCCCTTGCGGCGCTGTTCGGAGCTGATCTGCACGATCGGCGAGTGGCCCATCTGGAACGTACGGATCTGCTTGAGGCGCGGCTCGCCGTCCTCGTCGCGAGCCATGAACCATTGCGCCAGGCCGCCCTTGGAGTCGCCGATGATCAGCGAGATGCCGCCGACCAGTTGCGCGCTGGCGGTGATCTGGGTGTCGGCGTTCTCGCTGAGCTTGTAGCGGCCGTTCATGCTGCGGTCACGCAGGCTGAAGACATCGGCCTGGGCGCGTCCGTTGATCACGTACAGCCACTGCTGGCGCGGGTCGATGAAGATCGCCTTCACCGCCTGGTTCATCTGCGGCAGCTCGATGCGCTTCTGCTCGTTGGTGACCTCGCCGGTCATCATGCTTTCTTCGCGGGTGAGCTGCAGCACGTTGAGCTGGTCGCCGGTCGAGCCGGCCAGAATCAGGCTGGCGTCGCTGGCATTGAGACTGACCCGCTCCAGGGCGCGGCCCTGGGGGTCGAGCGCGATGGGGGCATCGCCATAGGGGTATTCGATCGCCGGCGTGATGGTCTTGTTGCCGCCCGGGTAGGTCACCCGGTAGGTGTGGCGAAACACCAGGGCCTGGCCGTTGGACAGGCCCAGTACCACCAACGGGGTACCGGGCTGGTCCTTGGCGCTGGCAGTCACGGTCACGCCGGCTGGAATGGGTAACGATGTGCGCGACAGCTCTTCGCCCGTCTGGGCGTTGAAGAACAGCGCGACCCCCTGCTCCGAAACGCGCATGCCCGCCTCGTTCTGCTCCTCGAGCGCGTACACCAGCGGTTTACCGGCGTCCTGCAGCCAGGCCGGATGCAGTGTCGGCTCCACGGTCAGGTCGGCGCCCTTGAACAGCGGCACGACTACATAGGCGAGGAAGAAGAAGATCAGCGTGATCGCCGCCAGCACGGCCAAGCCACCCACCAGGACGTACCAACGCGTGAAGCGATCCTTGAGCGCACGAATGCGCCGCTTGCGTTGCATCTCGGGGGTGTTGAAATCGATGCGCTTGGGTGGAGAAGTCGGGGTCATCGGGGAATTGGCCAGATCGTTCATGCGCACACCCTAGCGATCCTGTATGACAGAAACATGACAATGAGGTGACGCGCCGAAATCGCCGTCCGGCACAAGGCCGTCGGCGAATGGGTACACGGCAATTTCCGTAGGAGCGGTCCGTGGCCGCGAAACAGTCACCGCGGTACATCAGGTTTCACGGCGGCGCGCTTTTCGCGGCCACAGACCGCTCCTACGAAGTCAGGGGGTCGTTCACTGCTTGGCGACGTCGGCCCCTTCCTTCAGGCCCAGGTCAGCCAGCGCCTTGGCAGCGACCTTGGCGGGCAAGGGAATGTAGCCATCCTTGACCACGACTTCCTGGCCCTGCTTGGACAGCATCAGCTTGACGAACTCGGCCTCCAGCGGTGCCAGCGGCTTGTTGGGCGCCTTGTTCACGTACACATAGAGGAAGCGCGACAACGGGTACTTGCCGTTCAGGGCGTTCTCTTCGGTGTCTTCTATGAACTCGCTGCTGCCCTTCTTGGCCAGCGGCACGGTCTTCACGCTGGCTGTCTTGTAGCCGATACCCGAGTAACCGATGCCGTTCAGCGAACTGCTGATCGACTGCACCACCGAAGCCGAGCCCGGCTGTTCGTTCACGTTGGGCTTGTAGTCACCCTTGCACAGGGCTTCTTCCTTGAAGTAGCCGTAGGTGCCGGACACCGAGTTGCGACCGAACAGCTGCACCGGCTTGTTGGCCAGGTCGCCGGTCACGCCCAGGTCGCCCCAGGTTTTCACATCGGCCTTGGCGCCGCACAGGCGGGTGGACGAGAACACGGCGTCGACCTGCTCCATGGTCAGGTGCTGGATCGGGTTGTCCTTGTGCACGAACACGGCCAGGGCGTCGACGGCTACGGGAATGGCGGTAGGCTTGTAGCCGTATTTCTGTTCGAAGGCCGCCATTTCGGTGTCCTTCATCTTGCGGCTCATCGGACCCAGGTTGGCGGTGCCCTCGATCAGCGCCGTGGGCGCAGTGGCCGAGCCTGCTGCCTGGATCTGGATGTTGACGTTGGGGTATTCCTTCTTGTAGTTCTCGGCCCACAAGGTCATCAGGTTGGCTAGGGTATCGGAGCCGACACTGGACAGGTTGCCCGACACGCCGGTGGTCTTGACGTAGGCAGGGATGGAAGGGTCGACGGCGGCTACCGCATTGGCCGTGGCAACACCAGCAGCGACAAAGGTCATGGCGGCCATCAAACGCGTGAGTTTCATGCCTTGCTCCTAGCAAATCCAGAAAAGGGTGTTGAATCGGCGCTCAGTATCGGTGGGCCGTGCGAACACTCTATGAAAGGATTGTGACAGTAGGATGAATGGCCATCATCCCCGGCGGGACCCGTTCGCCGGTAGAACCGGCGAACGAGGCCGTCGGAATCAGCGCTTCTTGGCCATCAGGTAAAGCCCGCACACGAAGCCGATCACGCAGATCGCCGCCACATAGTAGGCCGGACCCATGGGGTTGGACTTCATCAGCAGAGTGACCGCCATCGGCGTCAGGCCACCGAAGATGGCATAGGCCACGTTGTACGAGAACGACAGGCCGGAGAACCGCACCACGGCCGGGAAGGCCTTGACCATCACGTACGGCACCGCGCCGATCACGCCCACGCACAGGCCCGTCACCGCATACAGCGGGAACAGCCAATCGGGGTGATCGTGCAGGCTGTGGAACAGGGTCCACGAGGTGGCCAGCAGCGCCAGGCTGCCGAACACGAACACCTTGCCGGCGCCGAAGCGGTCGGCCAGCGCGCCCGAGCCGATGCAGCCCAGGCTGAGGAACACGATCGCCAGGCTGTTGGCCTGCAGCGACTGCTTGGGGGTGAAGCCGTAGAGGGTCTGCAGGATGGTCGGGGTCATCAGGATGACCACGATGATCCCCGCCGACAGCAACCAGGTCAGCAGCATGGAGATGGCGACCGCCCCGCGATGGTCGCGCAGCACCGTGCGCAGCGGCACTTCGGCGGCCAGTGCCTTGCGTTGCTGCAGCTCGGCGAAGACCGGAGTTTCATGCAGCCAGCGACGCAGGTACACCGACGCCAGACCGAATACACCGCCAATCAGGAACGGGATCCGCCAGGCGTAATCCGACACCTCGGCCGGGGTATAGATGCTGTTGATGGCCGTGGCCATCAGCGACCCCAGCAGGATCCCGCTGGTCAGGCCGCAGGTCAGCGTGCCGCAGGCATAGCCGACGTTGCGCCCCGGCACGTGCTCGGAGACGAACACCCAGGCACCGGGCACTTCACCGCCGATGGCCGCCCCTTGGATCACGCGCATCAGCAACAGCAGGATCGGCGCGAAGATGCCGATCTGCGCGTACGTCGGCAGCAGACCCATGATCAGGGTCGGCACGGCCATCATGAAGATGCTCAAGGTAAACATCTTCTTGCGCCCCAGCAGGTCGCCGAAGTGCGCCATGATGATGCCGCCCAGCGGACGCGCCAGGTAACCGGCGGCGAAGATGCCGAAGGTCTGCATCAGCCGCAGCCACTCGGGCATGTCGGCGGGGAAGAACAACTTGCCCACCACGGCGGCGAAGAATACGAAGATAATGAAGTCATAGAACTCAAGTGCACCGCCCAGGGCGGACAACGAAAGTGTCTTGTAATCACTGCGGGTCAGCGGACGCGAAGGCGGAGCGATACTCGAAGGCGCGGCGGTCATTTGATGTTCTCTTATATACAAATCCACAGCTTTGTTGCTGTTTAGGGTTTGGCAGTGCAAGCACGATAGCAAATTGCTAGAAAAAGCACATGGCCTGTATTGGCAAACGCAGTAATTGAACAGCGAACGGTCGTTATAGCGGTTCTGCGCCTATATACTGGGCGTTATTGAAGGGTTTTGTGCGAAAACGCAGCTAGCGTTGTAGCCGATTTCGCAGAGGTACCCTGTGTGCGCCAGTTGAAAGAAAAGCCGTGTAGGCTTTTGTCATTGGCGACGATCGATGCGCCACTCCAATAAAGCGTCACGGGTCAGAGGCCCCCCGGCATGATTGAACTCGAACAAGAAGATCCCATTCCCCAAGGCGACCTGGCCTTGCAGATCACCGCGCTGCCGCGCGAAACCAACGGCTTCGGCGATATTTTCGGCGGCTGGCTGGTTGCCCAGATGGACCTGGCCGGCACGGCCATGGCCAGCAAGGTCGCCGGAGGGCGCGTGGCGACGGTGGCCATCGATCGCATGGCCTTCCTGGTCCCGGTTGCCGTCGGTGCGCAGTTGTCCTTCTACACCCAGACCCTGGAGATCGGCCGCAGCTCGATCCAGATGATGGTCGAGGTGTGGAGCGACGATCCGCTGTCCAGCGAATGGCGCAAGGTCACCGAGGCCGTGTTCGTGTTCGTCGCCATCGACGGCAGCGGTCGCACCCGCGCGGTACCGCCGCGGCGCTGATGGTCCCCCAGCGCGTCACCCGACTTTTTGAACCCATAGCGAGAACTCTACATGTCTGAGCCGCAGGTCGAATCGGTCAAGCTCGATGAACTCAATTGCTGGCGCATCAGCACCGATCAGGCCGAGCTGCTGATCGCGCAGCAAGGCGCCCAGGTGATCAGCTACCAGCGCCACGGCCAGCAGCCGCTGATCTGGCCCAACCCCGCTGCCTTCTACAAATCGGGCAAGGCCATTCGCACTGGCGTGCCGGTGTGCTGGCCGTGGTTCGGCAATCTGGCCCGCAACCCCGAGTCGGTGCAGGCCATGCGTACCGCCACCGACGAAGCGCCCGCTCACGGCCTGGTGCGGACGGTGGACTGGGAGCTGCTGGGCATCGACCAGCTCGAATCGGACATCAAGGTCGAATTGAGCGTACCGCAGGCCGCTCGCGGCGAACTGCCGGGATGGCCGCACAAGGTCGAGGTCAAGCTGTGCGTGGTGCTCGGCGAGACCCTGGAGATCACCTTGCACAGCCGCAATCTGGACGACCATCCCGTGACCCTGAGTCAGGCACTGCACAGTTACTTCGCCGTCAGTGACGTGCGCCAGGCCACGGTCGAGTGCCTGGGCGGCCTGACCTACATCGAAACCCTGGACGACTGGCAGCCTCGCCAGCAGGCCGGTGTGCTCGGGTTTGCCGGCGAGACCGACCGGATCTACCTGAACACTCCGGCGCAGCTGAGCTTCGTCGACCCGGGCTGGCAGCGTCGGGTAACGCTCGCCTCCACCGGTTCGCGCAGCGCAGTGGTGTGGAACCCATGGACCGCACGGGCCGCAGCCTTGCCGGACATGGCCGACGACGGTTGGCAGGGCATGCTGTGCATCGAGACGGCGAACGTCTGGGACGACGTGGTCACACTGGCGCCAGGCGCGGCCTGTGCCATGGGTGTGAGGTTTACTGCTTCACAGCTGTGATCTTTGCAGGCAGGTCTGGCCTCTTCGCGGGCAGAGGGCTCGCCGCCCGCCCCGCTCCCACAGGTCAATGTGATTACCTGTGGGAGCGGGCTCTGCCCGCGAAGAGGCCAGACCGGCAAACTCA
>NZ_JASCPM010000048.1:0-35019 GCF_029960215.1 Pseudomonas sp. PS01301
TTCCCCCCGACGCATCGCGCATACCGCCGACGCGGCTTGCACCGCTGCTACATGGAACCGCGCCGCCCCTGTAGCAGCGGCGCGAGCCGCGTCCGGGGACACCGCGTTTTTCCTGAGACACCGCATGTGCCGCCGACACGGCTTGCACCGCCCTTGTAGCAGCGGCGCGAGCCGCGTCCGGGTGCGCAGCGGTGTTCCTGATACACCGCGTTGGCCGCCGACGCGGCTTGCGCCGCTGCTACAGGGGGTCGCGCGTCAGGCCTGGGCCTGCTGGATCAGGTCGATGTATTCCGGGGCGTTGCGCTGATCGCGAATCAACGCGACAAAATCGTTGCCGTGTTCGTCCTTGCCGTCCAACTCGTAACCGGCTTCCTTGAAGAACACCAGAAAGCGCGCGAAATCATCGACACGCAAACCACGATACGCCTTGATCAGCTTGTGCAGCGACGGCGAGGTGGCATCGACCGGCTCGAAATTCAGGAACAGCTTGATCTGCTCATCGCCGATCTCGTCGCCAATCAATTGCTTCTTGTCTTTACGCATTACCGACTCCATTGGCTATCACGGTCATTCACGGGGCTGGCAGTCTACCTTCGGCACGGCCATGGGCTCAACGCGCGCGTACGCTTGCGGTATGCAGATCGGCCCAGACATGGCCATTCGGATAGCTGAGAAATTGTACATAGACGGTATCGTTGCGCAGCAGATCGAGCAGGATCCGGTACTGACTCAGTGGATAGGTCAAGGCCAGGGTACCGCTGGCCTCGTCGAAGGCCGGCCGCTTCAGGCTTTTGCTTTCGCCGTCGAAGGTGATCAGCACTTCGGCCAGCTTTGCGTCCTTGCTGAGCGCCTTGCCTTTCAAGCGCAGCAGCATCGGTGCGGTGACGGGGATGGGTTGCTGGTTGGAAAGCCGCTGGTTGCCCATGACCACCGAGTAGCTGGTCACCTGCAGTAGCTGTTGTTGCGGATCGCCCTGACGCAGGGATTGTTCATCCGGCGGCAGGAATTGTTCGTGCAGGGGCCCATGCGCAGGCGCGGCGACCAGCGGCAGGCAGGTCAGCAAGGCAATGGTGGCAACGATCAGGCGCATGAGCGGCTCCTTGTGAAAGAGCCGCTGACTTTAGCATGTAGCAGAGGTTTGAATCCGTTGCGAGGCCGGACGCGGCTTGCGCCGCTGCTACAGGGGATCGCGGTGTTTCTGTGGCAGCGGTGCCGGACGCGGCTTGCGCCGCTGCTACAGGGGATCGCGGTGTTTCTGTGGCAGCGGTGCCGGACGCGGCTTGCGCCGCTGCTACAGGGGATCGCGGTGTTTCTGTGGCGGCGGCGGGGGACGCGGCTTGCGCCGCTGCTACAGGGGATCGCGGTGTTTCTGTGGCGGCGGCGCGGGACGCGGCTTGCGCCGCTGCTACAGGGGATCGTGGTGTTTCTGTAGCAGCGGCGCCAGCCGCGTCGGCGGCGCATGAGGTGCTGCAGGCTTTACAAGCCTTTGACGGCAAAGATGCCAGCGGCGTTGCGCCAGTAGCCCTTGTAATCCATACCATAGCCAAAGATGTAGCGGTCGATGCACGGCAAGCCCACGAAGTCGGCCTTGAGGTCAGGGCTGGCCTTGCGGTCGTGGTCTTTATCGATCAGCACCGCCGTGTGCACGGCACGCGCGCCGGCATGCTTGCAGAAATCGATGATGGCGCTGAGCGTATGGCCCTCATCGAGAATGTCATCGATGATCAGCACGTCCCGGTCGATGAAGGAGATTTCCGGCTTGGCCTTCCAGAACAGGTCGCCACCGCGGGTTTCGTTGCGATAGCGGGTGGCGTGCAGGTACGACGCCTCCAGCGGGAAATTGAGGTGAGTCAGCAGCTTGCCGGAGAAGATCAGTCCGCCGTTCATCACACAGAACACCACCGGATTGCGCTCGGCCAGTTCAGCGTTGATCTGCGCGCCAACCTTGGCGATGGCGGCCTCGACCTGGGCTTCTGTATATAGGCAGTCGGCCTCTCGCATGACTTGACGGATGTGCTCGAGATCAGCGGACATGGCGCTCTCCAAGGGGGGCGGTGGAAGAAAAGCGGGCAAAGGTACGCACACACCCGGCACGAATCAAGCACAATCCAAGGTTTCATGTACTAACGTGCAGCATGTCTATAGGACACCTCGATACAATAGATTAATCTACCGCCGTTTTTTTGCCCGTTCGGAGCCTTTCCCCATGCCTATCCGTGAGATCCGCCACCCGCTGATCCGCCACAAGCTCGGCCTCATGCGCCGTGCCGACATCAGCACCAAGAACTTCCGCGAACTCGCCCAGGAAGTCGGAGCTTTGCTCACCTACGAGGCTACCAAGGATCTGCCCCTGGAAAACTACGAGATCCCAGGCTGGGCCGGCCCGGTGCAGGTCGAAAAGATCGCCGGCAAGAAAATCACCGTGGTGCCCATCCTGCGCGCCGGCATCGGCATGCTCGACGGCGTGCTCAGTCTGATTCCGGGCGCCAAGGTCAGCGCCGTCGGCGTTGCGCGCAACGAAGACACGCTCGAAGCGCACACTTACCTGGAGAAGCTGGTACCCGAGATCGACGAGCGCCTGGCGATGATCATCGACCCGATGCTGGCCACCGGCAGCTCGATGGTTGCCACGATCGACCTGTTGAAGAAGGCCGGCTGCAAGGAAATCCGCGCCATGGTGCTGGTGGCTGCTCCCGAGGGCATCGCCGCCGTGGAGAAGGCGCATCCCGACGTGCAGATCTACACTGCCTCGATCGACGAACGCCTGAACGAACACGGCTACATCATCCCCGGCCTGGGCGATGCCGGCGACAAGATCTTCGGCACCAAGCAGAAGGACGCCTGACCCATGCAGGACGAGTTCAACGATCCGCTGTGGCGGCAAGTACTGTCCGGCGCGCAGATGCTCTTCGTGGCATTCGGCGCGCTGGTATTGATGCCGCTGATCACCGGCCTGGACCCGAACGTGGCGCTGTTCACCGCCGGGTTGGGCACGCTGCTGTTCCAACTGGTGACGGGTCGTCAGGTGCCGGTGTTCCTGGCATCGAGCTTTGCCTTCATCACGCCGATCATCTTGGCCAAGGGCCAGTTCGGCCTGGCTGAGACCATGGGCGGGATCATGGCCGCCGGCTTCGTCTACACCTTTCTCGGGCTGGCAGTGAAGATCAAGGGCACCGGCTTCATCGATCGCCTGCTGCCACCGGTAGTGATCGGGCCGGTGGTCATCTCCATCGGCCTGGCCATGGCGCCGATCGCTGCCAACATGGCGATGGGCAAGGCCGGCGACGGCACCGAGCTGATCCCCTACACCACCGCCATGTGGATCTCGATGCCGGCGCTGCTCACCACCATCATCGTGGCCGTGTTCGGCAAGGGCATCTTTCGCCTGGTGCCGATCATCGCCGGGGTACTGGTCGGGTTCGGCATGTCCTTCGCCTTCGGTGTGGTCGACACGGCCAAGATCGCTGCAGCCTCGTGGCTGGCGCTGCCGCACTTCACCGCGCCGGCGTTCAACTGGCAGGCCATCCTGTTCATCGTTCCGGTAGCCTTGGCGCCGGCCATCGAGCATATCGGTGGCGTGATCGCCGTAGGCAGTGTGACCGGACGTGACTACCTGAAGAAGCCCGGCCTGCACCGTACCCTGCTCGGCGATGGCATCGCCACCACCGCTGCCGGGCTGTTCGGCGGCCCGCCCAACACGACTTACGCGGAAGTGACTGGCGCGGTCATGCTGACCAAGAACTACAACCCCAAGATCATGACCTGGGCCTCGATCTTCGCGATCAGCCTGGCCTTCGTGGGCAAATTCGGCGCGCTGCTGCAGAGCATTCCGGTGCCGGTGATGGGCGGCATCCTGTGCCTGCTGTTCGGCTCCATCGCCGCTGTGGGCCTTAACACCATGATTCGCCACAAGGTCGACATGGCCGAGGCACGTAATTTGGTGATCGTCTCGGTGACGTTGGTGTTCGGTATCGGTGGCGTGCTGGTCGGCACCGGGACCGGGCCTGACGATTTCGGCCTCAAGGGCATTGCCTTGTGCGCCGTGGTGGCCATTGCCTTGAACCTGCTATTGCCAGGGCACGGCGACTGGAAGAAGACACCTCAAGCCTGAGCCTGGCCGGGAGCACCGCAGCGGCGCTCCCGGCTTTCCATTCCTTCGTTACAGCATCAACGGCGCCCGTTCGCACAGGGTATTCAAGGCTTCACCCCATTGCGGGTGATCGTTGAGGCACGGCACCAGCACCAACTCCTCGCCGCCCGCCTCGCAGAACTGCTCGCGACCACGGTCGCCGATTTCCTCAAGGGTCTCGATGCAGTCGGCAACGAAGGCCGGGCACATCACCAGCAGTTTCTTTACGCCTTGTTTGGCCAATTCGTCGAGACGCGCCTCGGTGTACGGTTCGATCCACTTGGCCCGGCCCAGTCGGGACTGGAACGACACCGACCAGCTGCCTTCGGCCAGCCCCATGCGCTCGGCGAAAGCGCTGGCCGTGCGCAGGCACTGGGCGCGGTAGCAGACGGCAAGCACTTCAGGTGGAGCATTCTGGCAGCAGTCGGCGGTACGCAGACAGTGGCTGCCGGTCGGGTCGATCTTGGTCAGGTGCCGCTCGGGCAAGCCATGGAAGCTCATCAACAGATGATCATGGGGCTGCGCCTGGTAGGGCTTGGCACTGGCCACCAGTGCATCCAGGTATTCGGGCTGGTCATAGAACGGCTGCAGCACGCTGAACTGCATCGCCAGCTTGCGCTCGCGCACCACCTTGCGAGCCTGCTCGATCACCGTGGTCACAGTGCTCTGGGCGAACTGGGGATAAAGCGGCGCAAGGGTCACTTTCTGCACACCCTGCCCGGCCAGACGCGACAACGCCGTGTCCAGCGAGGGCTCGCCATAACGCATGGCGACCTCCACCGGGCCATGGCGCCATTGTTCGGTCATGATCGCTTGCAGGCGCCGGGTCAGCACCACCAGTGGCGAGCCTTCGTCCCACCAGATCGAGGCATAGGCATGGGCTGACTGCTCGGGGCGCTTGATCAGAATCAGCGACACGATCAGACGCCGCACCGGCCAGGGCACGTCGATGACATAGGGGTCCATCAGGAACTGGTTGAGATAGCTACGTACATCGGCCACCTGGGTCGATGCGGGCGATCCCAAGTTGACCAGCAGCAGGGCGTGATCGGTCATGCAGCATCCTATTTCCAGATTCTGTGGTTAGAGCTCAAAGCCGTCGGGACAGTTCGGTCAGCGCGGCAGAGAGTTCGCTGTAGCGAAACGTGAACCCGGCCGCCTGCAACGCCACCGGGCGCGCACGCTGGCCGCCGAGCAGCAGCCCCGACAGCTCGCCGAGCCCGGCCTTGAGCAGCAGCGATGGCAGCGGCAAAAAAGCCGGCCGATGCAGCACACGTCCCAGTTGCCGAGCGAATTCGCGATTGCGTACCGGTTCCGGCGCGCAGGCATTATAGGGACCGCGGCACTGAATCTTGTGCAAGAGAAAATCAATCAGGGCGATTTGATCGTCGATGTGAACCCACGGCATCCATTGCCGACCACTGCCGATCGGGCCACCGAGCCCGAGTTTGAACGGCAGTGTCAGACGCTTGAGAAAGCCGCCCTGGCTGGCCAATACCAGCCCGGTACGCACCAGCACCACGCGGATACCCAAGGCTTCGGCGCGCAGGGCGGTTTCTTCCCAGGCGATGCACAGGTGACTGGCAAAGTCTTCCTTGACCGGTTGCGACGTCTCGTTCAGCTCGCGTTCGCCGCCGTCGCCATACCAGCCTACCGCCGAGCCGGAAATCAGCACTTCGGGGCGTTGCGCGCGGCTTTCCAGCCAGGCCAACAGACGCTCGGTCAGGGTGATCCGGCTGCTCCACAGCAACGCACGGCGCTTGGCCGTCCAGGGCCGATCGGCAATCGGTGCGCCGGCCAGATTGACCACCGCGTCGACCGTTTCGTCGCCGATTTCTTCAAGCTGCGCCACGCCGCGCACACTGGCCCCGCACAGCTGTTTGACCTGCCCCGGCTGGCGACTGAGCACGGTCAGCTGATGCCCTTGGCCCACCCAGTGCTGGCAAAGCTTGCGGCCAATGAGCCCGGTGCCGCCGGTCAGCAATATGTGCATAAGGTTTTCTCCAATGTGGCGTTGCGTCTGCAGCGCTAGTCTATTTTCAAGAGAGAGGCACTTTCCCTACTCGGGGCTCTCTCATGAACCATAGGACACCTGAGCGAAAAGGATCCCGTTAACTTATACTTATTAAGACTTTTGTACAGGTTTGTTTGTTCCGAACACACGTGTGCATAGCGCTTACGAAGCTGTTACGAGGGCACTATGAGTTTATTTGCTGGGAGTTTATCTGCTGGAAGTTCATCTGCCGCGCCTGTCCCCATCGCGATCATTGGCACCGGCATGGCCGGGCTGTCGGCTGCGCAGGCTTTGCGCAAGGCCGGTCATACCGTGCATCTCTTCGACAAGGCACGGGGCGTGGGCGGCCGCATGTCGAGCAAGCGCAGCGATGTGGGCTCCATCGACCTTGGCGCACAGTACTTCACCGCTCGCGACCGGCGCTTCGTGGCGCAGGTCCAGCAATGGCAGGCCGAAGGCTGCGTACAGCCGTGGTCACCTTCGCTGTACAACGCCAAGCAGGGTCGCCTGAGCCCATCGCCCGACGAACAGGTTCGTTGGGTCGGTACGCCACGCATGAGCGCCATCGCCAAGGCCATGGCTGCCGACCTCCCCGCGTTTTTTTCCTGCCGAATCGCCGAGGTGTTCAAGGGCGAGGAATTCTGGGAACTGCTCGATGCCGAGGGCACCAGCCATGGGCCCTACAGCCACGTCGTGCTCGCTGTGCCCGCGCCTCAGGCAACTGCCTTACTGGCCAGCGCACCTAAGCTCGCCACGCAGGTGGCCGGGGTCAAGATGGACCCGACCTGGTCGGTGGCACTGAGCTTCGATACGCCGCTGGATACCCCGATGCAAGGCTGCTTCGTGCAGGACAGCCCGCTGGACTGGCTGGCGCGAAGTGGCAGCAAGCCAGGACGCGAGGACAGCAGCGACACCTGGGTGCTGCATGCCACCAGCGCATGGAGCAAGCAGCATATCGACCTGTCCCGCGAGGCAGTCATCGAACAGCTGCACGGTGCCTTCGCCGAACTGGTCAGTTGCCCGATGCCCCCGCCCAGCCTGAGCCTGGCCCATCGCTGGCTCTACGCGCGCCCGGCCCAGCCCCATGAGTGGGGGGCATTGGCCGATCCCGACCTGGGCCTGTACGTCTGTGGCGACTGGTGCCTGTCGGGCCGCGTCGAGGGCGCCTGGCTCAGCGGCCAGGAGGCCGCGCGGCGCCTGCTCGAGCATCTGCAATGAACGCTCGACACCGGCTCAATCCGCGCAAGCTGATGCTGTCGAAGTGGACCGCCGTACGCCCGGTCAACCGCGAGAAACACTTTCTGGTCAGCGAGGTGTTCTGCGACGACGACGGCGTCGTGCTGGAACTGGAATTGCAGGCGGTCCTCACCCACCGTGCCCAGCGCTTGCCGTGGCAGGCGCTGCAGGACATCCAGACTTGGAAGATGGGCTGGCAGTGAGTGGCCGCCCCGCTTTCCGCCTGCGAATACCTGTACAAAGAATTTAGCCTATACAAATCCGGATTTATGATGAAACTATGCTGTACAGCGTTGTCAGTATGTACAGGTTTCAGAAGAGGTCCGTCATGCAAGAGCCCAGCGTCAGCAAACCCAAGATCGGTATCAGTGCCTGCCTGCTCGGTGCGCCTGTGCGCTATAACGCCGGGCACAAGGAATCGCGCTGGTGCAGCCGGATTCTAGTCGAGCATTTCGAGTTCGTCCCGGTGTGCCCCGAGGTTGCCATCGGTCTGGGGACGCCCCGCGAGCCGATTCGCCTGGTCGGTGACAAGGATCACACCCAGGCGGTCGGTACCGTGCACCGCGACATCAATGTCACCGCCCCATTGGCTGCCTACGGCGAACAGATGGCCGGTGAGCTGACCGATCTTTGCGGCTACATCTTCATGCAGAAGTCGCCCTCCTGCGGCCTCGAACGGGTGAAGATCTACCGCGACAACGGCGCCCCCCAGCGCGAAGGTGGTCGTGGTATCTATGCCCAGGCCTTCTGCGCACGCCATCCGGACCTGCCGGTGGAAGAAGAAGGTCGCCTGTGCGACCCGGTGTTGCGGGAAAACTTTCTGGTACGTGTAGGCGCCTACGCCCAGTGGCAAGCGTTGCTGGCTGAAGGCTTGACGCGCCGTGGCTTGACGGAATTCCACTCGCGCTTCAAATACCAGCTGATGGCCAACAACCCCCTGCAATACAAGGTACTCGGCAAACTGCTGGGCAGCATGGGCCGTGGTGACGCCCAGCAGATCGGCCCGCGCTATTTCAGCGAGCTGATGCAGGCGCTCAAACGCTGTGCCACGCGTGGCACCCACAGCAATGCGTTGCAGCACATCAGCGGCTACCTCAAGCGCGATATCGATGCGCAGGACAAGCAGGAGCTGCAACAGTTGATCAATCAGTACCGCGAGGGCATCGTTCCGCTGGTGGTGCCGATGACCTTGCTCAAGCACCTGTTCCGTATTCATCCGGACCCTTACATTGCCCAGCAGACCTACCTGCAGCCGCACCCCGAAAACCTGAGCCTGCGCAATGCCATCTGACGCCAACGGCACCGACTGGCTGCCGATCCGCGAGGTCACCCGGCAGACCGGTGTGCACCCGGTCACCCTGCGCGCCTGGGAACGGCGCTACGGCCTGATCGTGCCGCACCGCACGGCCAAGGGCCATCGCCTGTACGACTCAGCGCAGATCGCCCGGATCCACCATGTGCTGACCTGGCTCAACCGGGGCGTGGCCGTCAGCCAGGTCAAACAGTTGCTCGACGCACCACGCGACGCCAAGCCCCAGGTGCAGAACGACTGGCAGCAACTGCGCCAGACACTGGCCCAGGCCATCAGCGACATGGCCGAGCGGCCGCTGGACGATCTGTTCAACCAGGCCATGGCGCTATATCCACCAGCAACCCTGTGCGAGCAACTGTTGCTGCCGTTGCTGAACGATCTCGAGCAGCGCTGGGCCGGCCAGTTCGGTGCGCAGATGGAAAAGGTGTTTTTCCACGGCTGGCTGCGCAGCAAACTGGGCACGCGGATCTATCACAACAACCGCCAACTCGGCGGTGCGCCCGTGGTGCTGGTCAATCAGGCCGACGTCACGCCGGACCCGTACCTGTGGCTGGGCGCCTGGCTCGTCAGCAGCAGCGATTGCCCGGTGCAGGTGTTCGACGCGCCGCTGCCGGCAGGTGAACTGGCCTTGGCCTGCGACAAACTCCAAGCCCGCGCCCTGATGGTCTACGCCGACAAGGCGCTCAACCTGGCCACGCTGGGTCGACTGCTGGTCGGCTGCGCCTGCCCCAAATGGCTGGTGGGCTCTGCCGTGCTCATCCATCGCGCCGCTACCGGAGACAGCCCTCCCCCGATGGCCGACCTGAACCTGGCGACCGATCCGTTGCACGCCCAGCAATCGCTGCAAGCGTCCGGCGTATTGGCCGACCGGCAACCTGAATTCGAACGATGAGGCCCCCATGCAATTGATCTGGCTGCGCAGCGACCTGCGAGTGCACGACAACCCCGCCCTGGCGGCCGCCTGCGAACAGGGCCCGACCGTGGCCGTGTTCCTGTTGAGCCCCAAGCAATGGCTGGAACACGATGACTCGCCGAACAAGGTCGATTTCTGGCTGCGCAATCTCAAGGAGCTGAGTGCCAGCCTCAAGGCCTTGCACATTCCACTGCTGCTGCGTGAGGCAGATACCTGGGACAAGGCGCCCAAGGTGATTGCCGCGCTGTGCGCCGAGCACAAGATCGAAGCCGTGCACTGCAACGACGAATTCGGCGTCAATGAAAACCGCCGCGACGGAGCGGTGGAAGCCGCCTTGGCCAAGGCGGACATCTCCCTGCACCGCTACCTCGATCAAGCATTGTTCACGCCGGGCAGCGTGCTGACCAAAGGCGGCACCTACTTCCAGGTCTTCAGCCAGTTCCGCAAGGTCTGCTACGAACGCCTGCATCAGTCCGTTCCGGCGCTGTCAAAAAAGCCTCGCGCGCAGAAGCCGGTGCACATCGCCGCAGACAAGGTTCCCGACCAGGTCAAAGGGTTCGCCACGCCCGACGAAGAACTGCGCAAGCGGTGGCCTGCCGGTGAAAAGGAGGCGCACAAGCGCCTGGACACCTTCACCGATCAACCGATCGAAGACTACAAGGTCGAGCGTGATCTACCGGCCCACCCCGGAACCAGCCAGATCTCGGCCTACCTGACCTCGGGCGTGGTTTCCCCGCGCCAGTGCCTGCACGCGGCGCTCAACAGCAACCGTGGCGAGTTCGAGAGCGGCAACGTCGGCGCGGTGACCTGGATCGGCGAGCTGATCTGGCGCGAGTTCTACCGGCACATCATGGTCGGCTATCCGCGAGTGTCGATGCACCGGCCGTTCCGCGAAGAGTACGCCGCCCTGCCCTGGCGCAATGCGCCCAGTGAGTTGCAGGCGTGGAAGGAAGGCCGCACAGGCATTCCAATTGTCGATGCGGCCATGCGCCAGCTGGTGAGCACCGGCTGGATGCACAACCGCTTGCGCATGATCACAGCGATGTTCCTCAGCAAGAACCTGCTGATCGACTGGCGCGAAGGCGAGCGTTTCTTCATGCAGCACCTGATCGATGGAGACCTGTGCTCCAACAACGGCGGCTGGCAATGGAGCGCGTCCACGGGGACCGATTCGGTGCCGTACTTCCGGATCTTCAATCCGGTAAGCCAGTCGCAACGGTTCGATGAGCAAGGCGTGTTTCTCAAGCAGTGGCTGCCCGAGCTGGAAGGATTGGATCGCAAGCAGGTCCACGCACCAACCGCCGACGCACTCAAGCAGAGCGGCTATCCCCGCCCGATCGTGGACCTGAAGCAAGGACGTGAACGTGCCCTGGCGGCGTTCAAGAATCTGCCACGCAAAGCCAAATAGAAAAAGTTATTGGAAGACGATCGCGGGCAGAGGACCCTGCCCGCGCGACGGCCAATGCTGGCCGAGAAAGAGCTTACAGCGGCATACGGTAGTTCAGGGTGTAGGCTTCGATACCATCGTTCGGCTCTTTGATGCCGGCGTTGGAGTAGTGGATCGCTCTCACGCCCAGCTCGTGACCGCCGCCGAAGCGCACGCCGAAGCCGATACGGTCTTCGAAGTTGAACGAGGAGCCCAGCTTGTTGCCTTCGATCTGAGTGTGAGCGAAAGCCGCGACGCCGATGCCGGCCTCGATGTAGGGCTTGATCGAACCACCGCCGAACTCGTAGACGAACACCGGAGCGAACGACAGGCTGTGGTTATCCTTGAAGTCCTTGCCATCCCAGTAGGTATAGCCAGCGTCCCAGTAGCCGGTCAGGCGACCGACGTCGGTCTGGAACCAGCTCTTGTCCCAATTGGATTGCAGACCAATGCGGTAGACCTGGGACGATTCGCCCGTCTCACCTGCAGAGAACGATAGGTCAGCCGCGTTCGCGGTTACCGATTGCCCCAACATCAAGGCTGCAAGCGCAGCCAAACTGAACAGTCTCTTCATGAGAAACATCCTACCGAATGCAGTTGTAAGAATTTTTGTCGAAAAAATGGACAAGCTATAGAAACCGGAGTTGGAACGTAAGTTCAGCGTTACACATCGATTTTTTCACATTTTTTTTACAACGTGAATCTTTGCACATTGTCAGAAAAATTCCACAGCTTCGGTAGGACATTTCGGAAAATATCTACGGACCCGCTCGTCCAGAACTGTGCAGGTTGTGCCGGGCCCTTGGCCAGAACTGCCCCGCTGCTCAATAACCGTTGTAGTTGACGAGCCACCGCGGCCCCGGTGTCGACCAGCACCACGTCGGCCGGGACCAGGGTGGCCAGCAAAGGCTTGAGGAAGGGGTAATGGGTGCAGCCCAGAATGAGCGTATCGCAACCCGCCGCGAGCAGCGGCTGCACATAGCCTTGCAGCAGCAGGCGCAGTTCCGGGCTGTGCAGATCGCCGGTTTCGATCAGCTCTACCAAGCCAGGGCAAGGTTGGGTGATGACCTGAACTTCGTTGGCAAAGCGATCGAGCAGTGCCACGAATTTGGCGCTGCGCAGGGTACCGGTGGTCGCCAGCACACCGACGATACCGCTGCGGGTGGCCGCGGCCGCAGGCTTGACCGCCGGCTCCATGCCCACGATCGGCCAGTCGGGATAGCGTTGGCGCAGATCGGCCACGGCAGCGACCGTGGCCGTGTTGCAGGCCAGCACCAAGGCCTTCGCGTCTTGTTCGCGGAAAAATTGCGCGACCTGGACACAACGCTCGCGAATGAATTCCGGAGATTTCTCGCCATAGGGCATGTGGCCGGTATCGGCGACATACAGCAGCGACTCATCGGGCAACAGTCGCTCGATTTCACCCAGCACCGACAAGCCGCCGACACCGGAATCGAACACGCCGATCGGTGCTTCAGACATGCCGTGCGCTGCAGACCGGGCATTTGGGGTCGCGCTTGACCCGCATTTCGCGGAAATGCGTGCCCAAGGCATCGATCAACAGCAGCCGACCGACCAGTACATCGCCAAACTGTGCCAGCAGCTTCAAGGCTTCCAGCGCCTGCAGGCTGCCGACCAGGCCCACCAACGGGCCGACGACGCCAGCTTCGCTGCAGGTCAGCTCGGCATCGCTGCCTTCACCGTACAGACAGTGGTAGCAGGGGCTTTCCGGACGCCGCGGATCGAACACCGACAATTGCCCTTCCAGGCGGATCGCGGCGCCACTGACCAGCGGCTTGCCGGCCGCGAAGCAGGCCGCGTTCACCGCCTGACGCGTGGCAAAGTTGTCGGAGCAGTCGAGCACCAGGTCGACGGCGGTCACGGCGGCACTCAGTGAATCTTCATCCAATGCGTTGCGATGCGCGATCAGATCGATCTCGGGGTTGATCGCACTTAACCGGGCGATGGCCGAATCGACCTTGCTCACGCCGACCGAGGCGCTGTCGTGCAGGACCTGACGTTGCAGGTTGGTCACATCGACCGTATCGAAGTCCGCCAGGTGCAGCTCGCCGACGCCTGCAGCGGCCAGGTACATCGCCACCGGCGAACCCAACCCGCCCAGACCGACGATCAACGCGCGACTGTTCTTGAGCCTCAACTGACCCTCGATATCGACTTGCGCCAACAGCACCTGCCGGCTGTAGCGCAGCAGTTCCTGGTCGGTCAGCACAGCAACCGTCCGAGCGTGATGCGTTCATGGCCGCCGAGATCGACGCGGCTTTCGATCTGCTCGAAATCATGCTGCGCCAGCAGCTCGCGCACCACCGGTGCCTGGTCGTAGCCATGCTCCAGCAATAGCCAGCCGCCCGGCTGCAGGTGCCCCGGTGCCTGACTGATGATCAGGCGCAGATCGTCGAGGCCATCCTCTCCGGCCACCAGCGCGCTGGCAGGCTCGAAGCGCACGTCACCGGCACTCAGATGCGGGTCGGCGCTGGCGATGTACGGCGGGTTGCTGACGATCAGGTCGAAACGCTCGCCCGGCAAGGCGCTGAACCAGTGGCTCTCCAGTACCCGAGCATTGCCCAGGTTCAGACGCACCCGGTTGCGCTCGGCCAACGCCACCGCGTCGGCGACACGGTCGACGGCAGTGACCTGCCAGGCACCGCATTCGGACGCCAGGGCCAGGGCGATTGCCCCGGTACCGGTGCCCAGGTCGAGCACCCGCGCCGAACGAGGCGGCAGCAACTGCAGCGCAGCTTCCACCAGCAGCTCGGTTTCGGGACGCGGGATCAGCGTGTGCGCAGCCACTTCCAGGTCGAGTTTCCAGAAACCCTGTTGGCCCAGGATGTAGGCAACCGGCTCGCCCGCCTGGCGACGACGCATGAAGTCAGCGAACGCATGAGCGGCTTCGCTGGGCACGATACGCTCGGGCCAGGTGTGCAGGTAGCTGCGCGACTTGCCCAGCGCGGCGGCCAGCAACAGTTCGATATCCAGGCGCGCGGTCGGTGATTCCGGCAGTTCGGCGGCGCGCAACAGGCTGGCAATGATGGTCATGTTCTATTCACCCAACGCGGCCAACTGATCGGCCTGGTATTCAGCCAGAAGCGGCTCTATCACTGCATCGACTCCGCCGGCCAAAACTTCATCCAGGCAGTACAGGGTCAGGTTGACGCGATGGTCGGTTACCCGTCCCTGCGGAAAATTGTAGGTGCGGATGCGCTCGGAACGATCGCCCGACCCCACCAGCAGCTTGCGTTCGCTGGCGATGGCATTGGCCGCGGCACTGCTCTGCATGTCGTTGAGCTTGGCCGACAGCCAGCTCATGGCACGGGCGCGGTTCTTGTGCTGCGAACGTTCTTCCTGGCACTCCACCACGATGCCGGTCGGCAAGTGGGTGATGCGGATGGCCGAGTCGGTCTTGTTGACGTGCTGGCCGCCGGCGCCGGAGGAACGGTAGGTGTCCACGCGCAGGTCGGCCGGATTGATCTCGATGGCGACCTGCTCGTCCGGCTCGGGCAACACGGCGACCGTGCAGGCCGAGGTATGGATGCGACCCTGGGATTCGGTTTCCGGGACGCGCTGGACGCGGTGCGCCCCGGACTCGAACTTCAGCTTGCCGTAGACGCTCTCGCCTTCGACCCGGGCAATGACCTCCTTGTAGCCGCCATGCTCGCCTTCGTTTTCGGAAAGAATCTCCAGACGCCAGCCGCGACGTTCCGCATAGCGCGAATACATGCGGAACAGATCGCCGGAAAAGATCGCCGCTTCATCGCCACCGGTACCGGCGCGGATTTCGAGGAAGACGTTGCGCCCGTCGTTAGGGTCCTTGGGCAGGAGCATGCGTTGCAAGGCACTTTCCAGTTGCACCAACTGCTCGCGGGCCTCGCGCACTTCCTCGGCGGCCATTTCACGCATGTCCGGGTCGCTGTCCTTGAGCAGCGCCTGCGCGCCTTCGAGGTCCGCCATCACCTTGGACCACTGCTGGTAGCCCAGCACCACCGGTTCAAGTTCGGCATATTCTCTGGAATAGGCGCGGAAACGGGTTTGCTCGGAAATGACTTCAGCGTCGCCCAGCAAGGCGGTCAGTTCCTCGAATCGATCCTGGATCGTGTCCAGCTTGTTGAGCAGTGACGCTTTCATTGCGGCGGTTTATCCGTTGAGCCCTCATTGAGGGCAAAGAGTTCCTGGGCCATGGCCAGCGCATCGACGCGGCCTTCGGCGGAGAGCTTTTTCATGTGCACGCTGGGGGCGTGCAGCAACTTGTTGGTCAGGCCCCGCGCCAGTTGCGCGAGCACCTCTTCGGCATTGCCGCCGTTGGCCAGCAAGCGCATGGCTTTCTGCAATTCTTCGTCGCGCAGGCGTTCGCCTTGCTGGCGATAGGCCTTGAGCACATCCACGGCCGCCAGCTCGCGCAGGCGCAGCATGAAGTCGTCGGCGCCCACGCTCACCAGTTCTTCGGCCGCCTGAGCGGCACCCTGGCGGGTTTTCAGGTTCTCGGCAACCACTTCGTGCAGGTCGTCGACCGTATAAAGGTAGACGTCATCCAGCTCGCCGACCTCGGGCTCGATATCGCGTGGTACGGCAATATCGACCATGAAGATCGGTTTGTGTCGGCGCAGCTTGAGCGCACTTTCGACCGCACCCTTGCCCAGGATCGGCAGCTGGCTGGCCGTGGAGCTGATGACGATGTCGCTGTTCACCAGCTCCTGCGGAATGTCGGACAGCAGCACGGCATGGGCGCCGAACTGCGCGGCCAGGGTGCTGGCACGTTCCAGCGTGCGGTTGGCGACCACGATGCGCTTGACCCCCTGCTCGTGCAGGTGGCGTGCAACCAGGGTAATGGTTTCGCCCGCGCCGATGAGCAACGCCTGGCTGCGCGCCAGATCGCTGAAGATCTGCTTGGCCAGGCTGACGGCGGCGAAGGCCACCGACACCGGGTTTTCGCCGATGGCGGTATCGGTGCGCACCTGCTTGGCAGCGCTGAACGTGGCCTGGAACAGGCGCCCCAGCAGCGGCCCGATGGTGCCGGCCTCGCGGGCCACGGCGTAGGCGGATTTCATCTGCCCCAGAATCTGCGGTTCGCCCAGCACCAGCGAATCGAGCCCGGAAGCGACCCGCATCATGTGACGAACAGCCGCATCCTCTTCATGCACATAGGCGCTCGCGCGCAGCTCGTCGACGCTCAAACGGTGGTATTCGGCCAGCCAGCGCAGCACGGCATCGGCGGCCAGGTGATCCTGTTCGATGTACAGTTCGCTGCGATTGCAGGTCGAGAGGATCGCAGCCTCACGGCTGTCGGTCAGTCGGCAAAGCTGCTGCAGGGCCTCTACCAGCTGCTCCGGGGTAAACGCCACGCGCTCGCGCACGTCTACCGAAGCAGTCTTGTGGTTGATACCGAGGGCGAGAAAGGCCATTCAAGGTCGCTGATGATGTCGAGGAGCCGGTAATTGTCCTACTTCGTCCGGTCCAGAACAACCACCGCTATCTATTGTCCTAATAGGCAACCTCGAGTTATGGGTTTGACCTGTGGCTTGTGTCATGATGATCCGACCGCAGGTAAGCCGCCAAAATCCCCTCTATGAATAGAACCTCCACGTTGCTCCTCGCCTTCGCCTTGCTGCAGGGCTGCCAGTCCTGGCCAGCCAGAGAGCAAGCGACTCCGGTCCCCGTGGCGCAGCCGGCACCCACGCCGGACGAGACGCCCAAGGTCTACGGCTCGTTCAGCGAGGAAACCGTGTTCAGCCTGCTCAGCGCGGAACTGGCCGGCCAGCGCGACCGTTTCGATCTTGCCTTGGGCAACTACGTCACCCAGGCCCGCAAGACCCAGGACCCGGGCATTTCCGAGCGAGCCTTCCGCATCGCCGAGTACCTGGGCGCCGATCAACCGGCGCTGGAAACCGCCTTGCTGTGGGCCAGGAATGCACCCACCGACCTGGACGCCCAGCGCGCTGCCGCCATTCAACTGGCACGCAATGGCAAGTACGACGAGTCGCTGGTGTACATGGAAAAAGTCCTGCAGGGCCAGGGCGATACCCATTTCGACTTTCTCGCGCTGTCGGCCGCCGACACCGACGAAAGCACCCGGCGTGGCCTGCTGCAGAGCTTCGAACGCCTGCTCGGCAAATACCCCGGCAACGGCCAGCTGATCTTCGGCAAGGCCTTGCTGATGCAACAGGATGGCAATACCGAGGGCGCCCTGACCCTGCTGGAAGACAATCCGCCGCAGGAAGGTGAAATCGCCCCGATCCTGCTCCGCGCCCGCCTGCTGGCCGCGCTCGATCGTGGCAGCGAAGCGATGCCGCTGCTTGAAAAAAACCTCAAGAAGATCCCCGACGACAAACGCCTGCGCCTCACCTATGCCCGCATGCTGGTCGAGCAGAACCGCATGGACGATGCCAAGGTGCAGTTCGCCATACTCGTCCAGCAATACCCTGACGATGACGAACTGCGTTACTCGCTGGCGCTGGTCTGTCTGGAAGGCAAGGCGTGGGACGAAGCCTACAACTACCTGCAACAGCTGGTGGAACGTGGCAGTCACGTCGATTCCGCGCACTTGAACCTGGGCCGCATCGCCGAAGAGCGTGGTGATCCGCAGGTCGCGCTCGAGGAGTATGCACAAGTCGGCGTGGGCATCGACTACCTGCCCGCGCAGCTACGCCAGGCCGACATCCTCATTGCCAACGGCCGCGCCGACGAAGCTTCACGGCGCCTGGCCGCAGCGCGTGATGCCCAGCCCGACTACGCCATCCAGCTGTACCTGATCGAAGCCGAAACCCTGTCGAACAACGACAAGGATCAGTCCGCCTGGCTGGTGCTGCAGAACGCTTTGAAGAAGAACCCCGACGATCCGAACCTGCTGTATACCCGCTCGATGCTGGCCGAAAAGCGCAACGACCTGGTGCAGATGGAGAAGGACCTGCGGGCCATTCTGGCACGCGAGCCGGACAATGCCATGGCGCTCAACGCCCTGGGCTACACGCTGTCGGATCGCACCACCCGCTTCGAAGAAGCCCGCGCGCTGATCGAGCGGGCGCACCAGATCAACCCGGAAGATCCGGCCGTGCTCGACAGCCTGGGCTGGGTCAACTATCGGCTGGGCAACCTCGACGCTGCCGAAGGCTATCTGCGCAGCGCGCTCGAACGCTTTCCCGATCATGAGGTGGCAGCCCACCTGGGCGAAGTACTGTGGGCCAACGGCAAACAGCGCGAGGCCCGCCGCATATGGGGCAAAGCCCTGCAAGAACAACCCGACAGTCCTATCCTGCGCAGCACCATCCTGCGCCTGACCGGTTCAGAGAATCTTTAATCCATGTCTGTTCGTCCTACCTCCTACATGCGTCATCTGCTGGTTGCCACGTTCATCGCCGTACTCACCGGCTGCGCCGGCATGGGCTCCCACGAAGCGTTGCAAGGCCAGGGCAACCCCCAGCAGTGGCAGGCGCACAAGCAACAGCTGACCCAGCTCGACGGCTGGGAAATCAACGGCAAGATCGGCATCCGCGCGCCCAAGGACTCCGGTTCCGGCACGCTGTACTGGCTGCAGCGCCAGGACTATTACGACATTCGTCTGTCTGGCCCATTGGGCCGCGGGGCAGCGCGTCTGACCGGACGTCCGGGCGATGTCAGCCTGGAAGTGGCCAATCAGGGCCGCTATCAGGCGACCACTCCCGAAGAATTGCTGGAACAGCAACTGGGCTGGAAGCTGCCGGTATCGCACCTGTCCTGGTGGGTTCGCGGCCTCCCAGCCCCCGACAGCAAGAGCCAGCTGACCCTGGACGGCAACAGCCGCCTGGCGGGCCTGGCGCAGGACGGCTGGACGGTCGAGTACCTGAGCTACGCCGAACAGAACGGCTATTGGCTGCCCGAGCGCATCAAGCTGCATGGCCAGGATCTGGACGTGACCCTGGTGGTCAAGGATTGGCAGCCGCGCCGGTTGGGGCAGTGACGTGAGCGAAGGTCTTTCCATGAATCCCGTGCTGACCCTGCCCGCCCCTGCCAAGCTCAACCTGATGTTGCACATTCTGGGCCGCCGCCCGGACGGCTATCACGAGTTGCAGACCCTGTTCCAATTTCTGGACCACGGCGACGAACTGGACTTCTCCCTGCGCAGCGACGGCGTCGTGCATCTGCATACCGAAATAGCCGACGTGCCCCACGACGGCAACCTCATCGTCAAGGCTGCGCGCCAGTTGCAGGCGCTGACCGGCACAACCCTGGGCGCGGACATCTGGCTGCGTAAGGTGTTGCCCATGGGCGGTGGCATTGGTGGCGGCAGCTCGGATGCCGCCACTACGCTTCTGGCCCTGAACCACCTGTGGCAGACCGGTTGCAGCGAAGATCAGCTTGCCCAGCTGGGTCTCGCCTTGGGCGCCGATGTGCCGGTATTCGTCCGCGGCCACGCGGCCTTCGCCGAGGGTGTGGGCGAGAAACTCACCCCGGTGGAACTGCCCGAACCCTGGTTTCTCGTGCTCGTGCCGCAAGTCTCTGTTAGTACAGCGGAAATTTTTTCCGATCCGTTGTTGACACGTGACTCGGCGCCCATTAAAGTGCGCCCCGTTCTTGAGGGAAACAGTCGTAATGACTGCCAGCCAGTAGTAGAGCGCCGTTACCCAGATGTACGTAACGCACTGAATTTGCTCAACAAATTCACTGAAGCTCGGCTAACAGGCACTGGAAGTTGTGTGTTTGGGGCCTTCCCAAGCAAAGCGGAAGCTGATAGAGTTTCGCACCTTCTTGCAGACACCCTTTCAGGGTTCGTAGCCAAGGGAAGCAACGTTTCGATGTTGCATCGCAAGCTGCAAAGTCTGTAACAGGAAACGAGTGCTGGGCACTCGGAGGTTTCAAGCTACAGGGGCGTCGCCAAGCGGTAAGGCAGCAGGTTTTGATCCTGCCATGCGTTGGTTCGAATCCAGCCGCCCCTGCCATTTTCCTATACTCATCCAGGTATACCCTCAGCCGGCAGGTACTGCGCGTGTCCAAGATGATGGTCTTTGCGGGGAATTCAAACCCCGATCTGGCTCGACGCGTTGTGCGTCAGCTGCATATCCCTCTCGGTGATGTCTCCGTCAGCAAGTTTTCCGATGGTGAAATCAGCACCGAGATCAATGAAAACGTTCGCGGTAAAGACGTCTTCATTATCCAGCCTACATGTGCGCCGACCAACGATAACCTGATGGAACTGGTGCTGATGGCTGATGCCTTCCGCCGCTCCTCGGCTTCGCGAATCACCGCCGTGATCCCCTACTTCGGTTACGCTCGGCAAGACCGCCGTCCGCGCTCTGCCCGTGTGGCAATCAGCGCCAAGGTCGTCGCCGACATGCTGACCGTCGTGGGCATCGACCGTGTACTCACCGTCGACCTTCACGCGGACCAGATTCAGGGCTTCTTCGATATCCCGGTAGATAACATCTACGGCTCCCCGGTTCTGGTGGACGATATCGAAGACCAGCGCTTCGAGAATCTCATGATCGTTTCCCCCGACATTGGTGGCGTCGTGCGTGCACGCGCCGTGGCCAAGTCCCTGGGCGTCGATCTGGGCATCATCGACAAGCGCCGTGAAAAGGCCAATCACTCCGAAGTGATGCACATCATCGGTGATGTCGAAGGTCGCACCTGTATCCTGGTCGACGACATGGTCGATACCGCCGGCACCCTGTGCCATGCGGCCAAGGCCCTGAAAGAACATGGCGCGGCCAAGGTGTTCGCCTATTGCACCCACCCGGTTCTGTCGGGCCGTGCGATCGAGAACATCGAGAAATCCGTGCTGGACGAGCTGGTGGTGACCAACACCATCCCGCTGTCCGCAGCCGCACAAGCCTGTGGGCGTATCCGTCAACTGGATATCGCTCCGGTTGTTGCCGAGGCGATGCGTCGCATCAGCAACGAAGAATCGATCAGCGCGATGTTCCGCTGAGGGCCCTGCCCTTCGCAAGCACCGTTCTGACGAAAAGCGCCCCGGCCCGACACTCTTGTCGGGCCGGGGCTTTTTTGCCCGTATCGCCTTGGCGCTGGTCGCAAACGCTGGGCGAACGTGGTTATTTTGGAGAAACACATGAACGATTTTACTTTGAATGCCGAAGCGCGTTCCGACCTGGGGAAAGGTGCGAGCCGCCGCCTGCGTCGTCTCGCCAGCCTGGTTCCAGCTGTTGTCTACGGTGGCGACAAAGCCCCTGAGTCCATCAGCATGCTGGCCAAGGAAGTCACCAAGCTGCTCGAAAACGAGGCTGCCTTCAGCCACGTGATCGAACTGAACATCGGTGGCACCAAGCAGAACGTCCTGATCAAGGCACTGCAGCGTCACCCAGCCAAGGGTCACGTCCTGCACGCTGACTTCGTACGCGTGATCGCCGGCCAGAAACTGACCGCCATCGTGCCTCTGCACTTCATGAACCAGGAACCGGCTGTCAAGAAAGGCGGCGAGATCTCGCACACCGAGACCGAGCTGGAAGTGACCTGCCTGCCGAAAGACCTGCCTGAGTTCATCGAAGTCGACATGGCTGACGCTGAAATCGGCACCATCATCCACCTGTCCGACCTGAAGGCTCCGCAAGGCGTCGAGTTCGTGGCACTGGCTCATGGTACCGACCTGGCAATCGCCAACGTCCACGCTCCGCGTATCGTTGCCGACGAAGAAACCGAAGAAGGCGCTGCCGAGTAATTTCACTCGCACGCCGAGCTCTGGATGACACCTTCGGGTGTCGTCCACGACTCGAAAAGGAAGAGCCCCTGACGTGACCGCCATACAACTGATCGTTGGCCTGGGTAACCCCGGCCTCGAATACGAACAGACCCGGCATAACGCAGGGGCTCTTTTCGTTGAGCGCATCGCCCAGGCCCACCGTGTGAACCTGGTAGCCGATCGCAAGTATTTCGGCCTGACGGCGCGTTTCAGCCATCAGGGCCATGACGTTCGTCTGTTGATCCCCACCACCTACATGAACCGCAGCGGTCAATCCGTCGCGGCGATGGCGAATTTCTTTCGCATACCGCCGCAAGCGATCCTGGTGGCCCACGACGAACTCGACCTGCCCCCCGGCGTCGCCAAGCTCAAACTGGGCGGCGGGCACGGTGGGCACAACGGCCTGCGCGACATCATCGCGCAGCTCGGCAATGACAATGGCTTTCACCGTCTGCGGCTTGGCATCGGCCACCCGGGTGACAGCAAGTTGGTGTCCAATTTCGTTCTTGGCCGCGCCCCGCGCGCCGAACAGGAAAAGCTGGACGCCAGTATCGATTTCGCCCTCGGTGTGCTGCCGGATATCTTCGCCGGCGAGTGGAATCGCGCGATGAAAAACCTGCACAGCCAAAAGGCCTGACTCTTCGAAGAGGGATTCACCATGGGATTCAACTGCGGCATCGTCGGCCTGCCCAACGTCGGCAAGTCCACTCTGTTCAACGCCTTGACCAAATCCGGGATTGCGGCCGAGAACTTCCCGTTCTGCACCATCGAGCCCAACAGCGGCATCGTGCCGATGCCCGATGCGCGCCTGGAAGCCCTGGCTGCCATCGTCAATCCCAAGCGCGTACTGCCGACCACCATGGAGTTCGTCGACATCGCAGGCCTCGTGGCCGGCGCCTCGAAAGGTGAAGGCCTGGGCAACAAGTTCCTCGCCAACATCCGTGAGACCGACGCCATCGCCCACGTGGTGCGCTGCTTCGAAGATGAAAACGTGATCCACGTTTCCAACAGCGTCGACCCCAAGCGCGACATCGAGATCATCGACCTGGAACTGATCTTCGCCGACCTCGACAGCTGCGAGAAGCAACTGCAGAAGGTCGCGCGCAACGCCAAGGGCGGTGACAAGGATGCCGTGGTGCAAAAGGGCCTGCTGGAGCAGCTGATTGCCCACTTCACCCTGGGCAAGCCGGCCCGCAGCCTGATGAAGAACATGGGCGCCGACGAGAAGGCCGTGATCCGTGGCTTCCACCTGCTGACGACCAAGCCGGTGATGTACATCGCCAACGTCGCCGAAGACGGCTTTGAAGACAACCCGTTGCTGGACGTAGTACGCGCCATTGCCGAAGAAGAAGGCGCCATCGTGGTGCCGGTGTGCAACAAGATCGAAGCCGAAATCGCCGAGCTCGACGATGGCGAAGAGAAGGACATGTTCCTCGAGGCCCTGGGCCTGGAAGAGCCTGGCCTGAACCGCGTGATCCGCGCCGGCTACGACCTGCTCAACCTGCAGACCTACTTCACCGCCGGCGTCGAGGAAGTCCGCGCCTGGACCGTGAAGATCGGCGCTACCGCACCCCAAGCCGCCGGCGTGATCCACACCGACTTCGAGAAAGGCTTCATCCGCGCCGAAGTGATCGCCTACAACGACTTCATCCAGTACAACGGCGAAGCCGGTACCAAGGAAGCCGGCAAGTGGCGCCTGGAAGGCAAGGAGTACATCGTCAAGGACGGTGACGTGATGCACTTCCGTTTCAACGTCTGAGTCGGCCTGCAACACCGCTTCGCGCGTCCCCTGAAAGCCCCGCTGTCGCCTTGCGATGCGGGGCTTTTTGCGTTCAGGCTTCGGCCGTTGCCCAATCTTCGAGCCGAAGCCCAGGCACGCGCACGAACGCTCTCGTATTGTTGCTGACCAGGATCAATCCTCTGGAACGAGCATGTCCGGCGATCATCTGGTCGTATGCTCCGATCGGCGTACCCGATCGCGTCAGCTCGGCACGTAGCTGCCCGGTGTGGGCAGCGGCGATCGGGTCGTAATCGAGCACGTCCAACCGAGCGGCAAAACTTTCCACCACTTCAAGATTGCGCTGAACGTGCTGGGATTTCTCGGCGCCGTAGATCAGTTCCATCAGCGTTACGCTGCTGATGCACATCTGCCCATGATTGCGCTTGAATGCAGCGCGCACATGTTCGGGACGGTTCTTGATGGTGAAAATGCAGATGTTGGTGTCGAGCATGAATTTCAGCATCAGAATCCGTCACGCTCCTGGATGGCTGGCTGCTCTCGGTCGAGCATGAATTCGCTGGTCACGCCTTCACCGTCAAACCAACTGTCCCATGACTCGCCGGCAGGCGTCAGGATGCGCGTGCGACCTATGGCGATGACGTCGACACGCTTGACGCCGGCGGGCAATGCCACAGCCTTGGGCAAGCGGACGGCCTGGCTCTTGTTGCTCAAAAAAACGGAACCCTGCTCCATGAGTGCACCTCGCTCTGACTCGGATATCGACAGTCTATCGCATTGAGAATGTATATACCTTGAGGATATACATGGCAACCTTTCGGCCACCAAGTCTCTCCGGTTGAAGCTGATGCATGCTTGAGCCGCAGGGCATCGTTTCGAACTGGAATGCCAGGGCGTAGCGGACCAGGCGGTATCGTGCAGACCCTGTCAGGCCGCCCGCAAGCGGCCGAACTTCGCATTCGCTAGACCTTGCTGGTCCTCGGCAGCAGGATCGTGAGGATGCCGAACAGCGGCAGGAAGGAGCACAGCCAGTACACGTACTCGATTCCGTGTATATCTGCCAGATGGCCCAGCAGCGCTGCGCCGATGCCACCGAAGCCGAACATCAGGCCGAAGAACACGCCCGCGATCATGCCCACGTTGCCTGGCACCAGCTCCTGCGCATACACCACGATGGCGGAGAAGGCGGAGGCCAGGATGAAACCGATGACCACGCTCAGCACGCTGGTCCAGAACAGGTCGACGTAGGGCAGCATCAGGGTGAACGGCGCCGAGCCCAGGATCGAGAACCAGATCACCGCCTTGCGGCCGATCTTGTCGCCGATGGGGCCGCCGAAGAACGTGCCGGCCGCTACTGCGCCGAGGAACAGGAACAGGTGCAGTTGCGAGCTGGCCACCGAGAGGTCGAACTTTTCGATGAGGTAGAAGGTGAAGTAACTGGTGAAGCTGGCCATGTAGAAATACTTGGAGAACACCAGCAGCGCCAGCACCACCAGCGCCGCCTTGACCCGCCCCTTGGACAGGCCGTGGGTGGCGCGCTGACCGGCTCGGGCCTTGAACTGGTTGAGGTGGCCGCGGTACCAGCGGCTGATGGCGTACAGCAGTGCCACGGCGAACACCGCGATCAGACCGAACCAGGCCACGTGTCCCTGGCCGTACGGAATGACGATGGCGGCCGCCAGCAGCGGGCCGAAGGCCGATCCGGTGTTGCCGCCTACCTGGAAGGTGGACTGCGCCAGACCGAAGCGTCCTCCCGAAGCCAGGCGCGCGACCCGCGAGGTTTCCGGGTGAAAGGTGGAGGAGCCAATGCCGATCAGGGCCGATGCCAGGAGGATCATCGGGAAGCTGCCGACCGTGGACAGCAGCATGATGCCGATCAACGTGCAGACCATGCCGGCCGGCAACAGCAGCGGCTTGGGATGGCGATCGGTGTAGAAACCGATCCAGGGCTGCAGCAGCGAAGCGGTGACCTGGAAGGTCAAGGTGATCAGGCCGACCTGGGTGAAGGTCAGGCCGTAGCTGGCCTTGAGCATGGGGTAGATCGACGGCAGCACGGCCTGGATCAGGTCGTTGACCAGGTGTGCGAGCGCACAGGCGCCGAGGATGCGCATGACCAATGGGCTGGTCTGGGCCGCGCCGGGCACGCTGGCAGGGTTGCTTGTTGTTGTAGGGGTGGCCATGGGGATTCCGTTGGCAGGCAGGCATGGCCGGACACTCTGCCATTTTGCGTGCCTCGTCGCCAGTTGCCGACGCAGGTGAAACTGGCACGGCGCAATGGCGTCAACGAATACAACAACGACCGGGCGGTGATAAACTGGCGCCAGTCACTAAAAACCCATGAAGAATCGATAAAGTTCCAGAAACCCTCCGCATGAGGCAATGGGGTTTCGCCAGAATCAGGAGCGATCATGCCCAAAGTTTCTCACACGGCCCTGCGTCGCCAGTTCCGTGAGCTGCTGTCTTCGAAACAGTGTTATCACACCGCTTCGGTGTTCGACCCCATGTCCGCCCGCATCGCTGCCGACCTGGGCTTCGAGGTCGGTATCCTCGGCGGTTCGGTGGCCTCGCTGCAGGTGCTTGCCGCTCCCGACTTCGCCCTGATCACCCTCTCCGAGTTCGCCGAACAGGCCACGCGCATCGGTCGTGTCGCGCAATTGCCGGTGATTGCCGACGCCGACCATGGCTATGGCAACGCGCTGAATGTCATGCGTACAGTGGTGGAGCTGGAACGTGCCGGCATCGGTGCGCTGACCATCGAAGATACCCTGCTGCCGGCGCAATTCGGCCGCCGTTCCACCGATCTCATCTCGGTGGCCGAGGGCGTTGGCAAGATCCGCGCGGCGCTGGAGGCTCGGGTCGACCCTGAGTTGACCATCATCGCCCGTACCCATGCCGGTGTGCTCTCCACCCAGGAAGTCATCAGCCGGACCCAGGCGTACCAAGCCGCTGGTGCCGACGGCATCTGCATGGTTGGCGTGAAGGACTTCGAGCACCTGGAGCAGATCGCCGAAAACCTCAGCGTGCCGCTGATGCTGGTGACCTACGGCAATCCGGCGCTGCACGACGACGAACGCTTGGCGGCATTGGGTGTGCGGGTCGTGGTGGCTGGCCACGGTGCCTATTTCGCGGCCATCAAGGCCACCTACGATTCGCTGCGCGAACAGCGCCAGCAGTTCAGCAAGAGCACCGACCTGAGCGCCACCGAACTGACCCACACCTACACCCACCCGGAGAGCTACGTCGGCTGGGCCAAGGAGTTCATGAACGTGAAGGAATGACCGGCGGGGCGCCGGGGGCGGGAACATCATGCGGTCATGTGGGTCGGTTAAAAGGGAACCGCCGAAGGGTTCCGCTACCGGCCCCATCTGCCACGTACGAAAAGGCGACATTTTTAGTTGCTCTCAAGCCGTCCACGCCCTACAGTTCGCGCCGACCGTCCATGCTGGAAACGATCCATCCGGCTCAAGTACTGACGACGAGACAACAGGCCATCGGAAAGCAGCTTTCCGTGGCCTTTTTGCTTTCGCCCGACATGCCTTGGGAAGTAGGCGAACCAAAGTGGGGATACGGAGGATGGTCATTTGAGCCCATTTATATTCACGACGTTTGCCACCAGGAGTCCCTAGCATGTCGATCAACGTCGAAGACTACTTCGCACGCGATACCTTCAACAAGATGAAGGCCTTCGCCGACAAGCAAGAAACCCCCTTCGTACTCATCGATACCGCCATGATCAGCAAGGCCTACGATGACCTGCGCGCCGGTTTCGAATTCGCCAAGGTGTATTACGCAGTCAAGGCCAACCCGGCCGTGGAAATCATCGACCTGCTGCGCGACAAAGGCTCGAACTTCGACATCGCTTCGATCTACGAGCTGGACAAGGTCATGAACCAGGGTGTGGGCCCGGAGCGGATCAGCTACGGCAACACCATCAAGAAGTCCAAGGACATCCGCTACTTCTACGACAAGGGCGTGCGCCTGTACGCCACCGACTCCGAAGCCGACCTGCGCAACATCGCCAAGGCCGCCCCGGGTTCGAAAGTCTACGTGCGGATCCTCACCGAAGGCTCGACCACGGCCGACTGGCCTCTGTCGCGCAAATTCGGCTGCCAGACCGACATGGCCATGGATCTGCTGATCCTGGCGCGCGACCTGGGCCTGGTGCCCTACGGCATCTCCTTCCACGTGGGCTCGCAGCAGCGCGACATCAGCGTTTGGGATGCGGCAATCGCCAAGGTCAAGGTGATCTTCGAACGCCTCAAGGAAGAAGACGGCATCGTCCTCAAGCTGATCAACATGGGCGGTGGCTTCCCGGCCAACTACATCACCCGTACCAACAGCCTGGAAACCTATGCCGAGGAAATCATCCGCTTCCTCAAGGAAGATTTCGGTGACGATCTGCCGGAAATCATCCTCGAGCCCGGCCGTTCGTTGATCGCCAACGCCGGTATCCTGGTCAGTGAAGTGGTACTGGTAGCCCGCAAATCGCGCACCGCGGTCGAGCGCTGGGTGTACACCGACGTAGGCAAGTTCAGCGGCCTGATCGAAACCATGGACGAGTCCATCAAGTTCCCGATCTGGACCGAGAAGAAAGGCGAGATGGAAGAAGTGGTGATCGCCGGGCCGACCTGCGACAGCGCCGACATCATGTACGAGCACTACAAGTACGGCCTGCCGTTGAACCTGGCCATCGGTGACCGCCTGTACTGGCTGTCCACCGGTGCCTACACCACCAGTTACAGCGCGGTGGAATTCAACGGCTTCCCGCCCTTGAAGTCGTTCTACATCTGATGCACCGGTAACCTGCGGGCAGCCATCGGCTGTCTGCAGGTCTACTGTTCCAGCGCCTGCAGGCGCTGCGCATAGAGCGTTGCCATCGCTCTGATGGCTGGCTGCCTGGCCTGCTCCAGCACCGCCACACTACTGCGTAGAAAATTGCTGTTCCCGCCTTCAAGAGCTCGATGCAGCCAGATCAGCGCCGTGTCGACATCCCCCTCCTCCGCCAGTATCGCGGCGTGGCTGAACTGCCCGCGGAAATCACCTGCCTGCGCCGAACGCATGTACCACACCTTTGGCTTGGGCAAGTCAGCACCGACCACCAGCCCCTGTTCAAGATAGCGGCCGACCAGATTCATGGACTTGGCATGGCCCATGGTCGCCGCCTGCAGATAGCACGCGAAGGCCCGTGCATGGTCGAGCCCGATGCCGCGCCCGGTGCCCAGCAGGTTGGCCAGGTTGTACAGGCCCCAGTCGAGCCCTGCCTGCGACGCCTGCAGATAATGCCCGGCGGCACGCTCGACGTTGGCCTCGCAACCCCAACCGTGCTCGTGGCAGCGCCCGAGCATGTTGTGCGCCATGGGGTGGCCATGATGGGCCGCGATGGCAAACCACTTCACCGCGAGCGCTGCATCGCGTTCGATACCGCGGCCATCGAGCAGGATCTGCCCGAGCAGCGCCTGGGCGTCGACAACGCCCTGCCCTGCGGCGATCACCAGCGCCTGCGCAGCCTTGCGCGGTTCAGCGGTGAGCATCGCCTGCAGCTGTTCGTTGTCCAGGACTTCCAGGCGACGCAGGCGCCAGTCGGCGCTCATACGTCCACCCAACGCCGCAGCAGGTTGTGATAAGTGCCGGTGAGTTGGATCAATGACGGATGATCGGGGACATCACGAGTCAATTGCTGGATCGCGCCGTCCATCTCGAACAGCAGCGCACGTTGGCTGTCCTCGCGGACCAGGCTTTGCGTCCAGAAGAAAGACGCGAAGCGGGCGCCGCGGCTGACGGCGCGCACCTTGTGCAGGCTGGTGGCCGGATACAGCAGCAGATCCCCTGCGGGCAGCTTGACCTCGCGGGTGCCGAAGGTGTCCTGGATCACCAGTTCACCGCCGTCGTAATCCTGCGGATCGCTGAAGAACAGCGTCGAGGACAGGTCGGTGCGCACGCGTTCCACGCCGCCCTTGGCCTGGCGCACGGCGTTATCGATGTGGAAGTCGAAACTGCCGCCTGCCGTGTAGCAGTTGAGCAGCGGTGGAAAGACCTTGTTCGGCAACGCCGCCGACATGAACAACGGATTGGCCCACAGGCGTTCGAGCAGCGCGGCGCCTATTTCCACGGCCAGCGGATGGCCCTCGGGCAGTTGCAGGTTGTGCTTGGCCTTCGCGGACTGGTGGCCAGCGGTAATTCGGCCGTCCGCCCAGTCGGCCTGCTCCAGAGCCTGGCGGATGCGCAGCACTTCGTCGCGCGCGAACAATCCTGGAATGTGTAGGAGCATGGAAATTCACCGCAGGCCGAGGGGCAGCAATGGTATTGATTCCCATTGCCGAAGCACAAGGGTGCGGTCGTGAGAATGAGACGAAAACTGCGCGGGAAATTGTAAAGAATGTAAGTACTTCGCGAATAGCAATATTTCGCAATTGCTACAAATATTCACTTACATTATTCTCCGCCGCCTCATAACCTTGGGGAAGGTTTCCATCATGTCGCGCCAACACCATTTCATTCCCGACTCATCGCCACGGCTGCTTGCCTCTGCCATCGGCATGGCCCTGGGCGCCACCTGGGTAGCGCCCACCGCGTACGCGGCTGACGCCGACGAGGCCAAGGCCGCTCCGCTGTCGCTGGGTGCCACCAGCATCACGGGGGAGGCCCAGGAGCCGACGTCCTATCAGACCGAACGTGCCTCATCCACCAAGTACACCGCGCCGCTGGTGGACACACCGCGCTCGGTGACGGTAGTGCCGCAACAGGTCATCAAGGACACCGGCGCGCTCAATCTGCAGGATGCCCTGCGCACCGTGCCCGGCATCACCTTCGGTGCCGGTGAAGGCGGCAACCCGCAGGGCGACCGGCCTTTCATCCGCGGTTTCGATGCTCAGGGCGATACCTACCTGGATGGCGTACGCGATGCCGGCGCGCAGAGCCGGGAAATCTTCGCCGTGGAATCCATCGAGGTCAGCAAGGGTCCCAACTCGGCCATTGGCGGCCGTGGCGCCGCCGGCGGTACGATCAACCTGGTGAGCAAGAAGGCACACTTGGGTGACTCGCTGGACGGCGGCTTCACCTGGGGTTCGGACCAGACCCAGCGCTATACCCTGGACGGCAACTACCAGTTCAGCGACAGCGCTGCCGGGCGACTCAACCTGATGAGCCACCAGAGCAACGTGGCCGGCCGCGATCAGGTCGACTACGACCGCTGGGGCATCGCGCCGTCGCTGGCCTTCGGCCTGGGCACCGAGACGCGGGTCTTTCTCGACTACTACCACCTGGAGAGCGACGACCTCCCCGATTCGGGCATTCCCTACAGCATTCCGGCTGCCGGGAACGCGGGCCGTACCTCGGCCAATCCGGACACGCCGCAGGACGGCGGTCGCAGCAGCAACTTCTATGGCCTGAGCGACCGTGATTTCCGCAAGACCCGCAGCGACATCGCCACCTTCGCCATCGAGCACGATCTGACCGACACCTTGACCGTGAAGAACACCCTGCGCCACGGCAACACCATGCAGGACTACATCCTCACCCAGCCCGACGACAGCCAGCGTAACGTCAGAAACGGCAGCGTCTGGCGCCGGGCCAACAGCCGCGTCGGCAATACCGCGACCACCACCAACCAGACCGACCTGTTCGGCGATTTCTATGTGGCCGGATTCAAGAACAGCTTCTCGACCGGTATCGAATTCAGCCGCGAAGACAGCGACCGCAGCAGCTACACCGTCAACACCGACACCACGCCGCGTACCGCCGGTTCCAGCAGCAACTGCAGCCTGGGCAGCATCGTCTCCAGCGGCTACAACTGCACCTCGCTGGCCAATCCCAACCCGGACGATCCGTGGAACGGCGCCATTGCCCGCAACTATGCCGGCACCGACACGTCGAGCAAGACGCGGGCGATCTACGTGTTCGACACGCTGGAGCTGAGCCCGCAATGGCAGGTGAACGCCGGCCTGCGCTACGATCACTTCGAAACCGACTACCGCACTTTCACAGCCGCCGGCGTCACCACGGCCAAGAGCGAGGACACCAGCGAGTTCGTCACCGGCCAACTGGGGTTGGTGTGGAAACCGGCCGAGAACGGCAGCGTCTATGTGTCCTATGCCACGTCCGCCACGCCACCCGGCTCGCTGGTCGGTGAAGGCATGGAAGGCAACCCGTTGGGTGGTGCACCGGACCGCGCCGGCAACCTGCTGAGCAGTGACCTGGAGCCTGAAGAAACCACCAACTACGAAATCGGGACCAAGTGGGATCTGTTCGACCAGCGTCTGTCGCTGACCGCCGCGCTGTTCCGCACCGAGAAAGACAACACCCGGGTGCAGACCAATACCTACGCCTACGAGAACGCCGGCAAGACCCGTGTCGACGGCCTGGAGCTGTCGGCGTCCGGCAAGCTCACCGAGCAGTGGCAGGTGTTTGCCGGCTACAGCTACCTGGAAGCACGGGTGGTGGACAACGGCCCGCTGGGCGCGGCGAACAACGGCAACCAGATGCCCAACACGCCGAACAACAGTGCCAGCCTGTGGACCACCTACAACCTGACGCCCAAGCTGACCATCGGCGGCGGCGCGTTCTACGTCGATGACGTGTTCGGCAACCTTGCCAACACCACGATGGTCGACAGCTACGTGCGCCTGGATGCCATGGCCAGCTACAAGATCAACAAGCATTTCGATGTGCAGTTGAACGTGCAGAACCTGGCCGACAAGACCTACTACGACAAGGCCTTCAGCACACACTTCGCCAACCAGGCAGCGGGCCGTACGGCGCTGCTGAGCACCAACTTCCACTTCTAGAGGCCGCCTGGCCGTTTCTGCGCCCTGCTCGTTCACGCGACGCAGGGCGTTTTTACGTCGCAACGGCAATGAACGGAATCGGTACGGTTGAGACCGATTCTCAGCGCGTGCTGCATAATGCCGTCCGCCTTCCTTTCGATTGGCCCGCTCAAGGTGATCCGTGTTCAAGAACGTCCTCTTCCAACTGCACTGGTTTTTCGGCATCACCGGTGGCCTGGTGCTGGCCCTGATGGGCATCACCGGCGCGAGTTATTCGTTCGAGGATGAAATTCTGCGCGCGCTCAACCCGCAAAGCCTGACGGTGCAGATCCGCGACACGGGGATCCTGCCTGCCGCGCAGCTGGTGGAGATTCTCGAGCGGCGCCAGGGCAGCAAGGTCGCTGCCTTGCGCGTGGACCTAGTCGAGGGTAGCGCCGCACGGGTGTCCTTCACTCCGCCGGCGGGACAGCGGCGTGGGCCATCGGCCTATTTCGATCCGTACACGGGAGAGTTGCAGGGCGAGGTGTTTGGCGAAGGTTTCTTCGACCTGATGCTGGACCTGCACCGCTTCCTGGCCATGGGTGGCACCGGCCGCCAGATCACCGGGGCCTGCACCCTGATGCTGGTGTTTTTCTGCCTCTCGGGCCTGTACCTGCGCTGGCCGCGCAAGGCATTGAACTGGCGCACCTGGCTGACGTTGGATTGGGCCAAGAAAGGTCGTGCCTTCAACTGGGACCTGCACGCGGTGTTCGGCACCTGGTGCCTGCTGTTCTATCTGCTCGCCGCCCTGACCGGCCTGACCTGGTCGTATCAATGGTTCGGCAACGCCGTGAACAGGATGCTCTCCGACACCCCTACCGCCCCGCGCATCGAACGGCGCACTGCCTCGTCTTCCGACGTGGCGCCGGTGGTCGACTACGACGCACTGTGGGCCAGTATTCGCGCCGCGGTCGGGCCCGAGCTGAGCGTGATCAATGTGCGCATTCCCGGCAATGTCGGTCTGCCGGCGACGGTCTTCTACCTGCGCAAGGACTCGCCGCACGACCGCGCGTTCGGCTTGCTCAGCCTCGACCCCACTACCGGGCAGATCAAGGACATCCAGCGTTACGAAGACAAGTCGCTGAAGGCGCAACTGCTGACCAGTATCTATGCCCTGCACGTGGGCAGCTACTTCGGGCTGGTCGGGCGCATTCTGATGATGCTGGCCAGCCTGACGATGCCGCTGTTCCTGATCACCGGCTGGTTGCTGTACCTGGATCGGCGCCGCAAGAAGCGCCAGGTGCGCCTGGCGCGCGGTGCTTTGAGCGTGCAGGACGATGCCTCTGCAGGTTGGTTGGTCGGCTTCGCCAGCCAGAGTGGCTTCGCCGAGCAATTGGCATGGCAGACCGCCGGGCAATTGCAGTCGGCGGGCCACAGCGTTCAGGTCCGTGCCTTGGCTCAGGTGGACGAGGCACAACTCCAGCAGGCCGAGAAGGCCTTGTTCGTGGTCAGCACCTTCGGCGACGGCGAGGCGCCCGACACCGCCCGCGGCTTCGAGCGCAAGGTGCTGGGCAGCGCCTGCGCCCTGCACGGCTTGCGCTACGCGGTGCTGGCCCTGGGTGACCGGCAATACCAGCAGTTCTGCGGTTTCGCCCACCGTCTCGATCAGTGGCTCGATGCCCGGGGTGCGCAGCCGCTGTTCGCCTCGATCGAGGTGGACAACGCCGACCCGGCGGCCTTGCAGCATTGGCAGCAGCAGCTGAGCCTGCTCACCGGGGGGGTGGCCCAGGCCGTGTGGCAGGCCCCGGCATTCAGTCCGTGGACCTTGGTCGAACGCGAACTGTTGAACCCAGGCAGCTCAGGCGATCCGGTCTACCGCATCGCCTTGCGCGACGATGATCAAGCCCAGTGGGAGGCTGGCGATCTGGTCGATGTGCTGCCGCGCAACGGCCGCCTGGCCATTGAACAGTGCCTGTCAGGGCTGGGCCTGGAGGCGTCGACCCGGATCTGGGTCGATGGCCTGCAGGAGCCGCTGGGGCAAGCATTGGCCAGCCGCCAGCTTCCGGCCAGCCGCAGTCATCTGGTCGGGCTGCACGCGCAGGCACTGGTAGACGCGTTGATACCCATCACGGTGCGCGAGTACTCCATCGCCTCCCTGCCCGGCGACGGTCGCCTGGAACTGATCGTGCGTCAGCAACGGCACGACGACGGTGGTTTGGGGCTGGGGTCGGGCTGGCTGACCGAGCACGCTGAACTGCATGGCGCGGTCAGCCTGCGCCTGCGACGCAATGCAGGGTTTCATCTGCCGCAGGCCCCGGTGCCGGTGATTCTGATCGGCAACGGTACCGGTCTGGCAGGCTTGCGCAGCTTGCTCAAGGCGCGTATCGAACAGGGACGACAGCGAAACTGGTTGTTGTTCGGCGAGCGCAACCGGGCCCATGACTTTCATTGCCGGGAGGAGTTACTGGGGTGGTTGGCCAGTGGTGACCTTGCGCGCTTGGACGTGGCGTTTTCGCGTGATCAGGCGCACAAGGTGTACGTGCAGGATCGGCTGCGCGAGGCGGCTGACGAGTTGCTGGAATGGGTGGAGAACGGCGCGGTGATCTACGTGTGCGGAAGCCTGCAGGGGATGGCCAGCGGCGTGGATCATGTGCTGACCGAGGTGTTGGGCCGCGACCGCCTGGACGCCCTCATCGAAACCGGCCGCTACCGCCGCGACGTCTATTGACCCACCGCGTCGGCGGTGCGTGCGGTGTATCTGGAAAACCGCGTCAAGGCCGGACGCGGCTTGCGCCGCTGCTACAGGGGATCGCAGTGTTTCTGTAGCAGCGG
>NZ_JASCPM010000049.1:0-31929 GCF_029960215.1 Pseudomonas sp. PS01301
CGCACCTCTGTGAACAATTCGCGGGCAGAGCCCGCTCCCACACAGGGCCCGTAGGGCATTGCAATGTGGGAGCGGGTCTCTGCCCGCGAAAGCCGCCCCGCAAATCAACGCCGCTTCAAACGATCGATGATCACCGCGATCAACAGGATCGTCCCGCGAATCACGTACTGATAGAACGTGTCGATGTTCTTCAGGTTCATCGCGTTCTCGATGATCGCCAGAATCAGCACCCCGGCGATCACATGACGGATCATGCCGATCCCCCCAGCCAGCGACACCCCGCCCAGCACACACGCCGAAATCACCGTCAATTCGAAGCCCTGGCCGATCATCGGCTGGCCCGAGGTCATGCGCGACGCCAGCACCACACCGGCCAGCGCACCGATCACGCCATGTACGGCGAAAATGATGATCTTGGTGCGGTCCACATGCACACCGGCCAACAAGGCAGCTTCCTGGTTGCCGCCGATGGCCATGGTGTTACGGCCATAGGTGGTGTAGTTGAGCAGCCAGCCGAAGAAGATGAAACAGACGATGGTGATCAGAATCGGCACCGGCACGCCCAGCAACTGGCCGTTGCCGAAGACGAAGAAGTCCTCCTGCATCACCCCGACCGCTTTGCCGTTGGAAAAGATATAGGCCAGCCCGCGCACGATCTGCATGGTGGCCAGGGTCGCGATCAGCGCATTGATGCGCAGCTTGGCGATGACGATGCCGTTGATCAGACCGACGATCAGCCCCATCAACAGGGCCGCGCCAACACCCAGCAGCACGCTGTCGGTGTCGCGCATGACCACCGCCGCAATCACCCCTGCGCAGGCGATCACCGAACCCACGGACAGGTCGAAGTGCCCCGACGCCAGGCAGTAGAGCATGGTGCAGGCGGCGATGCCGGTGGTGGAAATGGCCAGCCCGAGCCCGCGCATGTTCAGCGGCGAGAGAAAATTGTCGATGAACATCGTGCACAGCACGAAAATCGCCAGCGCCGCGAGCAGCATGACCCACTCGTCCAGAAAGCGGCGCAGGTTGAGGCCTTGGCGGGGCGCCGGCAGCGTGTTTTGCGTAGACATATGCACCTCTATTGTTATTGTTCAGCCGCGAGTGCGCGGCAGTGCCAATTGCAGCAACCTGGATTCCTGCGCCTCTTCGCGCAAAACTTCACCGGTCAGCGCACCTTCGCTCATCACCAGGATGCGATCGCTGATGCCGATCACCTCCATCAGGTCGCTGGATACCACGATCACCGCGATGCCGTCGGCGGCCAGCCCATGAATGATCTGGTAGATCTCGGCCTTGGCGCCGATGTCGATGCCGCGCGTGGGCTCGTCGAGCAGCAACACTTTCATCGGCATCGACAGCCATCGGCCGAGAATGGCCTTCTGCTGATTGCCGCCTGAGAGGTACATGATCGGCTGCTCGGCAGACGGGGTCTTGATGTTCAGCGCCTTGATCTGGCGCGCGGCGTTTTCCTTCTCCCACGGGCCCTGCACCAGGCAGCCCAGTGTGAGATGGCGGTCGCGGGCACCGATGTTGATGTTCTCGGCAACGCTGGCCAGCGGCACGATGCCTTCTTTCTTGCGGTCTTCGGGACACAGCAGAATGCCCGCGGTGATGGCGTCCCGTGGGTTGGCCAGGGTCAGCGCGCGGCCGTCCAGGGTCAGGCTGCCGGCCTTGCTCGTCGCCAATCCGGACAGCAGCCGCAGAAGCTCGGTGCGGCCTGCACCCACCAGACCGAAGAAACCCAGCACTTCGCCTTTGGCAACACTGAAGCTGATCGGCTCCTGCAACCCTGGGCCCAGCAAGCCCTCGACACGCAGTGCCTCGCCCTGGTGAGGACGGGCACGATAGTTGTAGATGTCCTGGATATCGCGGCCGACCATGCAGGTCACCAACTGGTCATGGGTCAGCTGGGCCATGTCGTCGAAGGTGCGCACGTAGCGCCCGTCCTTGAACACCGTCACCGCGTCGCAGATGCGGAATATCTCTTCCATGCGATGGGACACGTACAGCACCACCCTGCCCTCGTCGCGCAGCTTGGCGATGATCGCCATCAGCCGATCGATCTCTCGCGCCGAAAGGCTACTGGTTGGTTCGTCGAAGGCAATCACATGGGCATTGCGCGACATGGCCTTGGCGATCTCCACCAACTGCCGCTGCCCCAGCGACAGACTGCCCAGCCGCTGGCGCGGATCGATCTCGTCGGCCAGCCCGGCCAGCAATTCGCTCGCGCGGCGCAGCATGGCGCCGCGATCGATCAAGCCGAACCGCGACGGCATGTGCCCAAGCAACAGGTTCTCGGCAACGCTCATTTCCGGCACCAGATGCAGTTCCTGGTGGATCACCGCCACGCCACTGCCGATGCTTTCCGCTGCGGATTTGAAGACCAGGGTCTGAGCGCCGATCTGCAGGCTGCCGACACTGGGCTGGTAGGCACCGCCGAGTATCTTGAGCAGGGTTGACTTGCCGGCACCGTTTTCGCCCATCAGCGCATGGACACTGCCGGGACGGACTTCGAAGTTGATGTCCGACAGAGCGCGCACGCCTGGAAAATTCTTGCCGATACCGTTGAAACGCAATGACTCTACACGCATGGATACCACTCCAGAGCAGGCATCACGGCAGGCCGTGAAGAAGCGGCCTCTGCCGAGGCAGAGGCCATGGGTCAGATCAGTTCCACAAACCGATCTTTTCCAGTTCCTGCTTGAAGTTCTCGCGCGTGATCAGGGTCACGTCATCCATGGCGGTGTATTTGGGCGGTTCTTTGCCGGTGGTGACCCACTCGAACATCATACTAGCCGTGTTGTAGCCCTCGGTGTGGGGGCTGGGCAGCATCGAGCCGAAGAAGCCGCTGTTGGCCTTCTTCAGTTCACCGATGGCATCGGTGCCATTGATGCCGATACCGATCACGTTGGCAGCAGCGAACCCGGCGCTTTCGGTGGCGCGCACGCCGCCCAGCACGGTGTTGTCGTTCATACCGCCGATGATCAGGTTCTTGGCGCCAGCCGGCAGCTTGACCAGGGTCGAGTTGGTGGCGTCCATGCTGCCCGGCACGTCGAGGGTCTTCTGCGGGGCGAAAAGGATGTGATCAGTCGGCAGACCAGCAGCCTGCAAGGCTTTCACCGAACCGTCGGTGCGCTTCTTGCCGGTGTCCAATTCGTTGTAGGTGTTGATGATCGCGTAGGTGTCTTTCCAGTCCCAGCCGCGCTTCTTGGCTTCCCCGGCCATGGCCATGCCTTGTTTCTCTCCGACCTCGAAGGCCGCCATGCCCAGGTAGGGCACATCCTCCATGAACTGACCCTTGGCATCGACGAAGCGATCGTCGACGGCCATTACCTTCATGTCGTTGAGCTTGGCCTTGGCGACGATGGCAGGGCCCAGCGCCACATCCGGCGGGCAGATGACGAAGCCCTTGACGCCGTTGGCGGCCAGGCTGTCGATAGCGGAAAGGGTTTTCTCGCCGTCGGGCACGGCGATCTTGATGACCTTGAAGCCTTTGTCCTTGCCGGCTTTTTCGGCGAAGGCCCACTCGGTCTGGAACCAGGGCTCTTCAGCCTGCTTGACCAGGAAACCGATCTTGACCTCTTCGGCCCAGGAAGCCGCTGAGCCTGCGAACATCGCGGCGGTCAGGGCGGCACAGCACAGGGAACGGATCCCGTGACGACTCAACATAGCTAACTCCTTATTTTTATTGAATAGCTACAGCGTCCAGCAACATCAGCGAATAGTCATACCATATATCAGGATGTCCATTTGTAACGTAACGTCACGTTTAAGCCGTCGACGGCGGCGTGTCGTCGATCCTGTCAGAAATGACACCACGATCGATCTGCCAAATAGTATTACCATTTATTTTTACGGACGTCGAATTTCAGCTATACCTGCCAGTGCAGCCATCGCCGGAGCCCGGTTGTCCAACCCCGGGATCCAGCCATTTCCTATAAAAAACTACGGAACGCCTTACATGCCTATTCATCAAAAACTGCTCAGCGCCATTGGATTGACCCTCATGACTGCTTCCATTTCTGCCCACGCGGCAGGCTTGACTTCGACCCGCGAAAGCTTCGGCGCGCTGCCCGACGGCACGCCGCTGGAAAAGATCACCCTGAGCAACAGCCATGGTATGAAAGCCAGCATCATCACCTACGGCGCGACCTTGCAGGCGCTGCATGTGCCTGACAAAAAGGGCGAGGTTGCGGATGTGGTATTGGGCTTCGATGACATCAAGGGCTACCAGGCCAACCCCACCGTGTATTTCGGCGCCACCATCGGCCGCTTCGGCAACCGGCTGGCCGACGGCAAGTTCAGCCTGGATGGGCAGACCTATTCGGTGCCGCTCAATGACAAGAGCAATGCACTGCACGGCGGCACACGCGGATTCGACAAGCACGTCTGGGCCGTCGAAGCCAAACAGGATGGCGACCGTGTCGCTGCGACCTTCACCTATCGCTCGCCCGACGGCGACATGGGCTTCCCCGGCACACTGGCGACCGAAGTCACCTACAGCCTGAACGAGCGCAACGAGCTGCGCGTGGAGTACAAGGCCACGACCGACAAGCCGACCGTGCTCAACCTGACCAACCACAGCTATTTCAACCTGGCCGGCGCCGGCAGCGGCGATGTGCTCAAGCAGGTTGCCACCCTGCATGCGAGCCGCTACACACCGGTCACGGCGAAGTTGATTCCCACCGGCGAGCTGGCGCCGGTGAAAGGCACGCCGATGGATTTCCTGGCACCCACTGCCATTGGCAAGAACATCCAGGCCAAGCATGAGCAATTGACGTTCGCCGAGCCCAAACAGGGTGGCTTCGATTTCAACTGGGTACTGGACACCCAAGGCGACCTGAAACGCGAAGCGGCGAAGGTGACCGACCCGGCATCGGGACGCACCCTGACCCTGTACACAACCGAACCGGGTGTGCAGTTCTACACCAGCAACTTCCTCGACGGCACGGTTCGCGGCAAAGGCGGCAAGCTGTACCCGCACTGGGGCGCTTTCACCCTGGAAACGCAACACTTCCCCGATGCGCCCAACCAGCCCAACTTTGCCAGCACCCGCCTGAATCCCGGCCAGACCTACACCCAAACCACGGTGCTTGCGTTTTCAGCGGAGTGATTGCCGGCTCGCGGCCGCGGATCGTGGCCGCATTTTCGCTGGGCAAAAAAAACCACCGCACTGACGTGAGGTGGCTGAAAATTAACCAAAGAGAGTCGAAGCAGAGCACTTGGCCAGTCGCCATGCGGGGGGAAGAATCAGCGCCTGGCCATGTATTCATCTTCGACAGCAAAGATACCAGCGCAAACAAGCCGCCACTATTGCGTTCGTCAATAGTCATTATCGACATATCGAGCGCACCTTTCGTAATCACCGGCGCGACTGCACCTGCACACCCCCGACATCATCACGTACACTCAATCACGTTAACATCTTGAAACGTATGCGCTCATTGCGTGACCCATTGACTGGCACAAGAACGTCGACTTTGAAACGCACCTCTACCGCTATCTTTTCCCAGCCCGGTTTCCGCGCTTTCCTCATGGTGCGCCTTGCGGCCATGTTCGCCATGCAGATCCAGGCGATCGTCGTTGCCTGGCACATGTACGACATGACTCGCCATCCGTTGACCCTGGCCTACGTCGGCCTGGCTCAGTTCATACCCATGGTGCTGTTGCTGCTGCCAGCGGGCGATCTGCTGGACCGCTTCGATCGACGCCGGATTCTGCAGATCAGTTGGGGAGTGTCGGTGCTCTCCTCGGCCGCCCTGCTCTGGTTGGCCCTGACTGGAACCGTCGACACCTGGCCGTACTACGTCGCGCTGTTCGTGTTCGGCTGCACCCGTGCCTTCACCGGGCCCGCGGTGCAGAGCCTGTTGCCGCAGATCGTTGCCCGCGAGCACCTGGCTCAGGCCATCGCCACCAACAGCATGATCATGAAAGTGGCGGTGATCGCCGGCCCATTGCTGGGCGGGCTGTTGTATGCCGCTATCGGCGGCTGGACGTTCGGCGTCTGCCTGCTGGGTTTCGCGATCGGTGTCCTGCTGTTGCAGTGGGTACCCAGCGTGCGCATCGTTCGCCCGGTCGACGATCAGACCACTGCAGTAAGTCGCTTCACCGCCGGTATCCGCTTCATCACCTCACGCCCCATCATTCTGGGCGCGATCTCTCTGGATCTGTTCGCAGTGCTGCTGGGTGGCGTCGTCGCCCTGCTGCCGATCTATGCCGCCGAAATCCTGCATGTGGGCCCGGCCGGGCTTGGTCTGCTGCGCAGCGCCATCGCACTGGGCGAGCTGGGCATGGGCTTCTATTTGAGCATCCGGCCGCTCAACGCGCGCATGGGCCAGCGCATGTTCCTGGCTGTGGCGGTGTTCGGCGTGGCCAACCTGGTGTTCGCCTTGTCGACCTGGTTCTGGGTGTCCTGCGCGGCGCTGTTCGTCGCGGGTGCAGCGGACATGATCAGTGTGTACATCCGCTCTTCGTTGATCCAGTTCGCCACCCCCGATGACATGCGCGGACGGGTCAGCGCGGTCAACATGCTGTTCATCGGCTCTTCGAACGAGTTGGGCGAGTTTCGCGCCGGCGTCAGTGCTACCGCGCTGGGCACCGTTCCGGCGGCGTTGTTCGGCGCCATCAGCACGTTGGTGATCGTGGGGCTGTGGACCCGCTTGTTCAGGCCGCTCTGGACCATCGAGAACAACGAGCAGGCCCTGCCGGAACGTCAGAAGCAGCCAGGCTGATCAAGGCCTGGCGGCTCCGCGCGGGACGTTGCGGCGGAACCACTCTTGATTGGCCTTGAGCTCGGCTCGCAGCTGGGCGACCAGTTCCGCGATGGCGCGGCTGTTGGACAGCGGCTGGGTATTCACGCCTACCATCAGCAGGTCGACCTGCCCACTGGCCGGGTCCGAAACCTCGACCGTCATGGTGCCGCCGGGATACAACGTGCAATGACAGCACAGTGGAGCAAAACTGGATTCGACGATGCGGCGCATTTCGTTGGTGGGAATCATGTCGCGGTTCTCCTGGCAATGTCATGGCTGGAGACTTGTCGCAGCGTGCGTGCGCCGTCACGGGACTTGGAAGGCGCAGACACGCTTCACGCGTGGTCACGGCAGGCACACGGCGAGCGCTGCCTGCACAGGCTAACAGAGTCAGTCCTTGGTGCCATAGGGCGGATACGCGTCTGTGTCACCCGTCTCGTCGGATTGCTCGCTTTCAGGCTTCTTTGCAGGCTTCGGCGGATCGATCTGCGGATCGGCCAGATCGGGTGAGTCCGGGTCGAAACCCAGGTCGTCGTCGGGCTTGGTGTCGTTGCTCATAAATGCTCCGGTCGTGGGTGTGCCAATCGGTGAGATGCCTCGGTGCAGCCTCAGGCCACCCCTGGTGGAATCCCGTCCTTGTTGAAGTCCTTGAGCCGCTCCTTTTCTTCCGGTGTGGAATGAGCAGGCGTCTGGTCCTCGGTGTCCTCGGCGGGCGGTTGCTTGTCATCGGACATGATCGGTTCCTGTCGGTGAGGGGTTCAAGACTGTGAGCCTGCGGACCGATCGTGGGTTCCGTCCAATGTCACAACGGTCCCTGTAGGAGCGGTCAGTGGCCGCGAAAAGGGCACAGCGGTACGTCAGGCAGACCGCACAAACCCTTCGCGGCCGATCACCGCTCCTACAGACGGCCATACACGTTGTGACGACGTCATCGTGAAACTTTCATCGAGGTCCGGGACTCAATGTGCAGCCGCGCCCCTACGAGCGCTGTAGGCATACGACTACCCGAGGAATACACGATGATCGCTCGCTGGCGCTGGGCCCTGGGTCAGATGACCAAACGCTTGTGGTTTCGCGCAAGTCTGTTTTCCTTGGCGGGCATCGCCACGGCGCTGATCGCCATCGTCTTCAAGGATTTCGTTCCCGCCGACCTGCCGACGCGGATCGGTGCCGACTCGGTCGACAAGATCCTGGCAATCATCGCCTCCAGCATGCTTGCGGTGACCACCTTTTCGCTTAGCACCATGGTCAGTGCCTACAGTGCCGCCAGCAGCGGCGTGACGCCACGGGCGACCTCACTGGTCATGGAGGACACCACCACCCAGAACGCCCTGGCGACCTTCATAGGTTCCTTCCTGTTTAGCCTGGTCGGCATCATCGCCTTGAGCACCGGCGCCTATGGCGCGCAAGGGCGGGTGGTGCTGTTCGCCGTCACCATCGTCATGATCATCCTGATCGTCTACACCCTGCTGCGCTGGATCGATCACCTGTCGAAGCTCGGTCGCGTCGGCGAGACCATCGACCGTGTCGAAGTTGCGGCGCTGCAATCACTGAAGAACCGTGCGCAGTGGCCGTACATGGGCGCTGCGCCCTACCCTGTCGACCGGGCCCTGACGACGGCCGGTCACAGCGTGCGCAGTGATCAGACCGGCTACGTCCAGCACATCGACGTCGCAGCGCTCGGCGTCCTGGCCGAGAAGCACGGGCTGCGCATCTTTATGGAAGTGCTGCCCGGCGCATTCCTGCATCTGGGTGCGCCAATCGCCCGACTCGTGAGCGACGAGGGTGCCCAAACCGGGACCACCGAAGCGCTCGCACCGGCCATCCGCGACGCCGTGACCGTCGGCCTGCGTCGCAGTTTCGAGCAGGACCCGCGCTTCGGCATTTCGGTGTTGGCAGAGATCGCGTCACGCGCCCTGTCGCCGGCCACCAACGACTCGGGCACGGTGATCGACGTGATCGGCCGCGGAGTCAGGTGCCTGACCGCCTGGCACGTTCACGGCACAGTTGAGCACCAACCATCCGAGATCGACGCCAACTGCCAACGCGTCTACGTCCACGGCTTGCTGATGGCCGACCTGTTCGATGACTTTTTCACCTTGGTGGCACGCGACGGCGCCGGGCTTCTGGAAGTCGACATTCGCATGATCAAGGCGCTGATCAGCCTGAACGACATCAGCCCCGACGTGTTCGGTGCGCAATGCCGCCTTCATGCTCAGTCGCTGCTGAAACGAGCAGAACTCGCCCTCACGCTGGATGAAGAAAAACAGCGATTGCATAGCCTGGCCAAGCCATTGCTTGACTGAACATGCCGCCGTCCTGCCCCGTGCAATCCGCTTGACCAATGTCCCTGAACTAGTCTCCCACGTCAGGGGCCTTAGTTGACACTGCACCTGCAGACAACGGCTGTTCAAACAGGAATCGATTATGAAGATAGCTTGCCTGGCGTGGGGATCACTCGTCTGGAAGCCCGGGGTATTACCGGTCTGCGGTCCGTGGCATGAAGATGGCCCGTGCTTTCCCATCGAGCTTTGCAGAGTGGGAGATGGCGGTGAACTGGCCACGGCAATCTGCCTGAATGCACCCTCCCGCCCCGCGCTTTGGGCCCTGCTGGACAGCGCGAGCCTCGAGCACGCCTGCGAGGCGCTGCGTGAACGTGAGCAGATCCCGCGCAGCCGCGACGACGGAATCGGCACCTTCATCCGCAGTGAAACGGACACGGGTGTAATTGCCAGATGGGCTCAAGCCAAAGAAGTGGACGCGGTGATCTGGACAGCTCTTCCTCCCCGCTTCGCTGGAATCGAGGCACGGGTGCCCAGCGTCGATAACGTGATCGGCTATCTAACGGGACTGACAGGGGAAGTTAGGGAACACGCAAGAGAATACATAGAACGACTACCGCAACAAATTGATACGCCTTATCGAGAGGCAATCGAGAACTCGCTGGGCTGGAAAAGACAGATATAAGAGGAAGAACATAGCCGCATTATTGCGGCACTTCCCGACCGTTCGACCGGCACCGAGCCTGGAGTCGAACGATCTGGAAGAAGCAGCGCTACACGACAGATCAGCGACGCAGGAAGCGGCTAACCAGTACGAACACGGCCGCGCCGATGGCCAACGAAGCGCCTGGCTTTTCCTTGACGAAAGCGGACACATTGTTCAAAGCGTCGCCATAGGTCTTGGTCAGTTGGCCAGCCGCTTCGCGACCTGCACCTTCGGCTTGCAGGGAATGGTCACCGACCAGTTTGCCAACGACGCCTTGAGCCTTGCCAGCAATCTTCTCTGCTACGCCTTCGATCTGTTCGCTTTTCATGTTAGTCCCACCTTGATCAATATTGAGTGACAGTATTTAAAGTATGTAAGCGGAAAAGCTACGTACTTATTGCATCATCTTAGGGCGTTGCGTCCTGCAAATAGTTCCAACGTTATTTTCAACTTTCATCCTTGAAAGATTCCTGCGGACACTCCTCGTGTCAGGGACTCACGGCCTCGAGTGGCGCGCTGATCGACAGCGATCGCAGGTAATCACCGAATCCTTCGCGGCAGCGGCAATCCAGACGTGCGCTGGTGGTCACGCAATTCATGGAAGTCCAGGTGATGGAAGCACCCGCCTCGTTCAGGTCCGCTACCAGATGAACGTCTTCGTGGGCTTTCAAAGGTTTGAAACCGCCCACCTGACGGTACGCTCGAGCGCTGACGCCCATGTTGGCGCCGTGCACGTGCTTGTGGCCTTCGACAGGGGTATAGAGCGCGTCGTAGCGGGTGCGAACTTCTTCGGCGTGCAGCGACCAGTCATCGATCCGGACCGTGCCGCACACCGCGTCGGTCCGAAAGCGCAGCTGATCCACCAACCAGGTGGCGGGCACCACCGTATCCGCGTCGGTGAACGCGAGCCAGCGCGCGCCCTGCCCCAGCATCAGCTCGGCGCCCGCAGCACGGGTACGACCGACATTGCAGTGGGACACGTCCAGGCTTTGCACCGGATAGCGGCTGACCACCCGTTGAGTCCCGTCGTTGCATTGATCCAGCACGATGACTACGCAGACCTCTTCACCTGCCAAAGCCGGATGCTCACCCGCAATCAGCAACGACTCGATGCATTGGGCAACCACTGCTTCTTCATTATGGGCTGGGACAATGATTCCGATCATGGACAATACCTGTCGTGGGGAGGCCGGCATCCGGCGGCTGTAAGTCTCTTGACCTATCTATCGCGCGTTCGTTGCAGATAGATACGACGGGTGGTAGTGCGCCAAATGTTCATTCTTTTTTTCGATTCGAACGTTTCCAGCGGGCTTCTGCGGATTGTCGGTCACAGGCAGTCACAAGACCGAGCGAATTAATGAGGGGCCATGGGATCAACCGAATCAGGAACCTTGGTGAGGCAGGCAGCGATGAACACTCGAACGACCGGCGTGGGCTACCTGCACTGCATTGTGCTGCTGGCCCTGATCGTTTCGGGCTGGCAGCCAGTGGACCGGCAGACCTGGCTGATCGAAAACGTCCTGGTACTGGTCGGGGCCGTAGCGGTATGGACCACCCGCAAGCAGTTTTACTGGAGCCGTCGGTCATGGATCATGGTGATCGGTTTCTTGTGCCTGCATGAGGTCGGCACCCACTTCACCTATCCCGAGGTGCCCTACAACTCAGCGGTCTATCTGATCAGCGGTATGGACGTGAATGCCGCGTTCGGCTGGGAGCGCAATCAATACGATCGCTTCGTCCACCTGGCCTATGGACTGCTGCTGAGCTTGCCGCTGCGGGAAATCGTCAGCGAAAAGTGCCATTTGAAGGGTGCTTGGGCGTCGCTGATCGCCTGGTCGCTGGTGCTCTCGACCTCGATGCTCTACGAACTGATGGAGTGGGCTGGGGCTGCGTACGCAGGCGGAGGCGACTCGGCGTTCGTTGGCGCTCAGGGCGACGTCTGGGATGCTCAGAAGGACATGGCGGTGGCCGCTGCGGGCTCGCTGGTGGTGTTGATCTGTCGCGGCCACGCCTTGCGCGACAAGGTTTCGGCCCTGCGCGGCCGCCTGACACCGAACTGACCGGGCGCAACGGTCAGTGCATCAGCACATAACCCAGCATCTGCTTGGCCAGACGCCACGGCTGCCAGACCGAGAGGTGGTCGAAGATCCTGCTGGAGTTGCCCATCACACCCATGACGGTCACGTAGACGACGCCCTTCCTGATCAATCTCGATAGCTTCTTCTTGCTGTAGCGCAACAATCAGGACACCTGCACAAGTGAAGTTCACAACGTGGCATTTCTGCAGGAGCAGAAACGAAAAAGCCCCGCCAATGCGGGGCTTCACGATGTTTGGCGGGAAACCAGGGATTCGAACCCTGGAGACGCTATTAACGTCCGCCGGTTTTCAAGACCGGTGCATTCAACCACTCTGCCAATTTCCCGATGTCTTGCTGGTTGCTTTGCGGGCGCCATAATACCGTAATGAAACACGCTGTCAAACTCTGGATAGAGCGGCTGCACAGGGGTCTGATATGATCTTTGCATCTGAACGTTTCAGACGTGTTCAATCAAAGGAGTCTCGCCATGCGCGAACAGGATTATGCAGTTAATCAAGGCTCGCAGGTGCAGCAGCTAGAAGTTAGCCGCGTCCTGCGCAACACCTACGGCTTGCTGGCCCTCACCCTGGCTTTCAGTGGTGTGATGGCCTACGTCGCGCAGCAGATGCGCGTCGGCTACCCGAACATCTTCGTCGTGCTGATCGGCTTCTACGGCCTGTTCTTCCTGACCAACAAGCTGCGTGATTCGGCCTGGGGCCTGGTGTCCACCTTCGCCCTTACCGGCTTCATGGGCTTCCTGCTCGGCCCGATCCTCAACCGTTACCTGGGCATGCAGGGCGGCGCCGAAGTGGTCAGCTCGGCGTTCGCGATGACGGCGCTGGTGTTCGGCGGCCTGTCGGCCTACGTGCTCATCACCCGCAAGGACATGAGCTTCCTGGGCGGCTTCATCACCGCAGGCTTCTTCGTGCTGCTGGGTGCGGTGCTGGCGAGCTTCTTCTTCCAGATCGCCGGTCTGCAACTGGCGATCAGCGCCGGCTTCGTGCTGTTCTCGTCGGTGTGCATCCTGTTCCAGACCAGCGCGATCATCCACGGTGGCGAGCGCAACTACATCATGGCCACCATCAGCCTGTACGTGTCGATCTACAACCTCTTCGTGAGCCTGCTGCAGCTGTTCGGCATCATGGGTCGCGACGACTGATCCACGGCTTTGAAGTCGAAGCCCGCCTCGTGCGGGCTTTTTCTTGTCTGCAGCTCACAGAGTCTGCGTAAAAACCGTTTTGCCGCGTCGACGACGCGCCGTAGAATCGCGCTCTTTTTCCAAGAGCCATCGCGCGCTCGTTTTCCGGAGCCCTTGCCATGACCGCCCCATTGCCGCCCAGCGACGAATTGATCCTGGGCCTGGAAGACCGTCCCCGGCCGCTGCTGGGGCTGCTTGCCGCCCTGCAGCATCTGCTGGCGATCATCGTGCCGATCGTCACGCCGGGGCTATTGATCTGCCAGGCGCTCGGCGTCAGTGCCCGTGACACCAACATGATCGTCTCTATGTCACTGGTCATCTCGGGTATCGCCACGTTCGTGCAGTGCCGTCGCATCGGCCCGTTCGGCGCAGGCCTGCTGATCGTGCAAGGCACAAGCTTCAACTTCGTCGGGCCGCTGATTGCCGGTGGCGCACTGATGGTCCAGCAGGGCACGCCGGTAGAGGCGGTAATGGCGGCCATCTTCGGCGTGGTCATTGCCGGGTCGTTCGTGGAAATCGGGATTTCGCGGATTCTGCCCTTCGTCAAACGACTGATCACCCCCCTGGTCACCGGCATCGTGGTGTTGATGATCGGCCTGACCTTGATCAAGGTCGGGCTGATCAGCATGGGCGGCGGTTTCGGCGCCATGGCCAACGGTACCTTCGCCAATGGCGAAAACCTCATGCTCTCCGGGCTGGTATTGGCGATCATCGTGGTGCTCAATCGCATTCCAGTGACCTGGATGCGCAGTGCGGCCATCGTCATCGCATTGGCCATGGGTTACGCGCTCGCCGGCTACCTGGGTCGATTGGACTTCACCGGCATGCATCAGGCCGCGCTGTTCCAGGTGCCGATGCCTCTGCACTTCGGCCTGGGCTTCTCATGGGCATTGTTCATTCCGATGCTGGTGATCTACCTGGTGACGTCTTTGGAAGCCATTGGTGACGTGACGGCTACCAGCAAAGTGTCGCGCCAACCTGTCGAAGGTCCGCTGTCGATGCGGCGCATCAAGGGCGGCGTCCTGGTCAACGGTGTCAACTCGATGCTGGCCGGGTTGTTCAATACCTTCCCCAGCTCCATCTTCGCCCAGAACAACGGCGTGATTCAGCTCACCGGCATCGCCAGCCGACACATCGGCGTGTGGATCGCCGCGATGCTGATTCTGCTTGGTCTGTTCCCCACTGTCGCCGGAGTGATCCAGGCGGTGCCCGAGCCGGTGCTCGGTGGTGCGGCCATGGTGATGTTCGGCGCGGTGGCTGCGTCGGGTATCAATATCCTCGCCAGCGTCGACCTTGATCGCCGGGCACTGTTGATCATCGCGGTATCGCTGGCGCTGGGCCTGGGTGTAGCCCAGGTGCCGGAATTCCTGGCGCACATGCCGGGTGCGCTGCGCAACGTGCTGGAATCGGGCGTGGCCACCGGGGGTATCTGCGCGCTGGTGCTGAACTGGTTCCTGCCGGCCGCGCCTGCGGCTCGCCAGTAAGCCGCGCCTGCTTAGAGGTCGAAGCGGTCCACGGCACGCCGACGTTCGTTGTCGTCGCGCATGTCGTAGGCCGCCGTGGTCTGGATGTTGGTGTGGTGCGCCAGTTTCTGGGCGATCGACAGGTCGTGCTCTTCGATCACCCGAGTGATGAACGAGCGGCGGAAATCGTGGGGCATGATCTTCACGCGGACCTGAGCACCACGCTGCCGGGCGATGTAATAGATGGCGTGTTTGGTGATGCGCTCGCGCGTGATGTGCGCGCCGCGGCGGATTCGGTTGAAGAGGAAGTCGTCGTCCGCCTGACCGGCCGGCAGTTGGCTGCGGCGGAACGCCAGCCAGGTCTGCAAGTGGGTAAAGGCCCAGCTGGGCGCGTACTTGATCAGCTCCTTGTTGCCCTTGCCCACGACCCGCAGGCTGCGCTCGGCGAAGTCGACCTGGGTCAGGTCCAGGTTGACCGACTCCGACTTGCGCATGCCCGAGCCATACAGAATCGCGATCACGGCTGCGTCGCGCAGGCCCTGGGGCCGCGGATCGCTGGCGCAGACTTCCATCAGGTCGCGGATCAGACTGCGCTTGAGGTTGCGACCATTACCCAGGCGCGTGCCCTGCATGGGCTTGACCGAGCGGATCTTGAGCAGGTGATCCTGGTCGATCAGGCTCAGCCGCCAGGCTTCGTTCATGACGCCGCGCACAGCGTTGACGTAGAGCGAGGTGGTGTTGGGCGCATAACCGTCTTCGCGCAGCGCGGCCACCAGCGAGGTGACATGTCCCGGCTCCAACAGATGCCAGGGGACCTCGCGGATATCGGCGTCCTCGAAGCCGAGGCGGTCGGCGGCGTCCTGCAATACGTATTGCATGGTCGTACGGCTGGACGGCATCAGCCGGGCGAGGTATTGCAACAGAGGGTTTTGCAGATCAGACAAACCGTGGGGATCCTTTAGAGCGTCGAGGTGAACGCCGAACATTCTAACACCCGCATCCCCGCCTGACCTGCCCGCCGTCACCCGATCGGGTGTGATCAGAAGTTGTCGCGCAGTGCCTGCAGGCCGCCTTGATAGACACCGTCGAAGATTTCCACGGCCTCGGCGTCGGAAATACCTGCCGGGGTGAATCGACCGCCCCACTCCACCCGACTGTTGCCGGCGTCCACCTCGATGACCTTGAGAGTGGCGAGGTAGTCGGTCACCGGAAACGGACCTTCGGTGATCGAATAGCTGTAGGTACGCGCGGCATTGTCGTAGCTTTCCAGGCGCTCGACGATGACCGTGCCATCCACTGTGGTCAGGTGGCGCAACCGGCCATGCTCCTGGGCCTCGCTTTGTTGAATCATCGGCAGCCACTGGGCCAGGGAATTGAACCCGGCCACCAGGTTCCAGACCTGATCGGCCGATGCCGGAATGTCGATGCTCGCTTGCGTGCTTGCCATGTCATGGCTCCTGTCGATGAGGTGGGGTACAACGGTAGCGAGCGTTCGAGTGCGCAGCAAGCCGATAGTGCATTCGTTCTTGCCTTCGATGGTGCCGCCAGCGCGGCCGGGGCAGCGCACCGGGCTGGGGCGCGAGCAACGGAAACATGGCGCCGAAGCGTTGTCTCATACAAGCCAACCCGGCCTGAACCCGTTTGTCGAAGGGGCGTTTGCAGCGTCATGAGGATCATCGAAAAGACCGGCGCCCAAGTGCGCACCCTCACCCCTGCCGAGCAGCAGTTGGTGACCGAGTTCGCCGAAGGCCGCAGCGAAGGTCCGAAGCTGCTGCAGGCCAACCAGTGGCTGATGAAAGTTCGTACCCAGGGCCAGTGGCTGGCGTGCGATTGCCGGCCCGGCACGCTGCCGGTGATGAACGTGACCCTCAACAGCAGTACCGGCACCCTGTTTCTGAAGAACAACCCTGGTACGGCCGAGCATGCGCCAGGCTGCCCGTTCATCCATGACGAGCGCGAAAACCCGTCGGTGCGTGGGGATGACGCGCCACTGCCTGCCGCCTGGCTGCCGCCTGACGTGCCGCTCAAGCTGATAGGTGATTTTCGCGCACCTGCTACGCCGGGCGCTCCGGCGAACGCGCTGGCAGCGAGCCAGCGTCGGGAACAGCATCGGTTGCTGTCGTTGCTGCTGACCTTCATCGAAGCCTCCGGGCTCAACGTGTATGCCACGCACTTGAAAAAGGACCTGAGCCGCCAGTTCTCCGATCTGCGCGCCGTGGCCACGCGTTACCCGCTGATCGATCGGGTGCCGGCGAGCAACTATCTGGAGACCCGCATCGACATGAAGCACATGATGATGCTCAAGTCGCGCCTGAAGGATTCCACCGCGTTCATCGGCCAGCGTCGCTACGGGCTGTTGCTCGATTGCGTGGCAGATGTGGTGGGCCGCAAGGTGATCACCGACCGCAGCAGCGCCGGGTTCGACTTTCAGGGTCATCATCTTCTGTGGGGCGGGGCGCGCAGCAGCGGGCCGTTGCTGGCACTGGCGCTGTACTCGCCGGCCACCGCTGGCAGTCAGTTCTACGAGATGGTCCATGTGGCCACCGTGCCGGTGCTGACCCGCGGGCATTTGTTCCCGGTGTTCCGCGACGAGGAGCGGGAGCCATTGAAGATGCTGGTGTCGCTGATCGACTGGATGGCCAGCAAGGGCGTCAAGGTGGTGATGCGCCGACCGGTGATCGGCGCCATGGTGATGGATGAGCTGGTGCTCAGTTCGGACCTGGACCGGGTGCTCTCGGTCTCGCTGATGAAGGAGCCGCTGGGTCCGGAGCCCAGCTCCGAGACCTTCAAGCGCTTGGCCGACTTCAAGAGCCTGGACACCTTCCGCAAGTACGTGGCCGGTTTCTTCATGCGCGAGCGGGATTGACCGTCGGCGGCGGATTCGCTGCTACCGGCGCAGTTGCCAGAGCAAGGCAATATCCCGGGCGCGAGCGCTGAGTAGCTCACCTGCATCGCTGCAGGCCTGCTCCAGGGTCATCGGCCCGGAGGCCAGGGAAAAGGCGGCGTCGATCCCGTGGTTGTAAAGCTCTTGGTAACCCTCGCCCAGCGTGCCGGCCAACACCACCACCGGTACGCCTTTGTCGCGCGCGAGGCGCGCGACACCGAAGGGCGTTTTTCCGCGCAGGGTCTGCGCATCGAATCGCCCTTCCCCCGTGATCACCAGATCGGCACCTTCCACAGCCTGGGCGAGGCCCACCAGTTGCGCCACGACTTCGACGCCTGGGCGGAACGAGGCATCGAGAAACGCCTTGGCCGCGAAGCCCATGCCGCCGGCCGCTCCGCATCCCGGCAGGTTACGGTGATCGTGGCCCAGAAGTGGTGCGCAGTGATCGGCAAAGTGGTCCAAGGCTTTATCCAGGGCCAAGACCTCTTCGGGCGTGGCGCCTTTCTGCGGACCGAAGATATGCGAGGCGCCATGCGGGCCGCACAAGGGGTTGTCGACATCGGCTGCGACTTCGAACTGCACCTCGGCCAGGCGCGGATCGAGACCGCTGATATCGAGCGCGCTCAGGTTCGCCAATGCCAGCCCACCACGGGGCAAGTCGGCGCCTTGGGCGTCGGTCATACGCAAACCCAGCGCGCAGAGCATGCCGGTACCCGCGTCATTGGTGGCGCTGCCGCCAATGGCGAGAATGACGCGCCGCGCGCCGGCTTCCAGCGCGGCAGCAATCAGCTGCCCGGTGCCGTAGGTGCTGCTGGCGCAGGCATCGCGCTGCTGCCGTTCGAGCAACTGCAATCCGCTGGCTTCGGCCATCTCGATGATTGCGGTACGTTCGCTCGCCAGCCAGCCCCAATGCGCTTCGGTGGGCTGGCCCAGGGGGCCTTCCACGGTGAGGCTGCGCAGCTCGCCCTGACAGGCGGCCATGATGGCCTGCATGGTGCCTTCGCCACCATCGGCCATGGGCCGTTCGACGAGTTGCGCATCGGGGAGCGCCTGGCGCAGTCCGCGGGCAATGGCCGAAGCCACATCGGCGGCGCTGAGGCTGTCCTTGAATGAGTCAGGTGCGATAACGATCTTCATGGCCGTTCTCCAGTTCTTGTAGGTCCATGCTGCCAGTTTCACCGCGCCGGCGCGACTCCCGCAGGAGCGGTCATCGGCCGCGAAAGGCGCGATGCGGTGTGGCTGGTACACCGCGGTGCCCTTTTCGCGGCCACGGACCGCTCCTACGCAGAGTGGTACCGGGCTTGACCTTCCCATGATGGGAAGGGTCAAAGTCGAGGCTTGGAATGGAAGGAGGATGTGGGCATGGCGGCGAATGAAGGTGCGATCGAGCTGGGCATTCAGGGGATGACCTGTGCGTCCTGCGTGGGTCGGGTCGAGCGGACACTGAGCAAGGTGCCCGGGGTGAAGGCGGTGGCGGTCAACCTGGCCACCGAGCGCGGCCGGGTGGAAGGCGATGGCGCGCTGGACGTGCAGGCACTCATCGCTGCCATCGACAAGGCTGGCTACAGCGCTAGACTGATCGAACACACCCGCGATGAGCGTGACCGAGCCAGCCAGGAACACCTGGAAGACGCCACCCGCCTGCGGCGCGACCTGCGCGGGTCGGTGACGCTGTCGCTGCCCGTGGTGATCCTGGAAATGGGCACGCACCTGATACCCGGTTTTCACGCCTGGCTCGACCAGCACCTCGCTCAGCAGAGTAACTGGCTGCTGCAGTTCGCCCTGACCACCTTGGTGCTGCTCATCTGTGCCAAACGCTTCTACGTCAAAGGCGTCCAAGCGTTGCTGCGCGGTGCGCCGGACATGAACTCGCTGGTCGCGGTGGGCACCCTCGCCGCCTACGGCTTTTCCCTGGTATCGACGTTCGCGGCCCACGTGCTACCCCCTGGCACGGCGACGGTCTACTACGAAGCGGTGTGCGTGATCATCTGCCTGATCCTGCTGGGTCGCACCTTGGAAGCCCGCGCCCGTGGCCGCACTTCCCAGGCGATCAAGCGCCTGTTGAACCTTCAGCCACAGACCGCCTGGGTGCAACGCCAAACCGGGCTGATGGAAGTCCCGCTGGCGCAATTGGTGCAGGGCGACGTGGTGCAGGTGCGCCCCGGCGAGCGAATCGCGGTGGACGGCAGCGTAGTGGCAGGCGACAGCTTCGTCGACGAATCGATGCTCACGGGTGAACCCATGCCGGTCCGCAAGCTGCGCAACGACAACGTCGTCGGTGGCACGCTGAACCAGAACGGTACGCTGCAGATACAGGCAACCGCGCTGGGCAGCGCCAGCCTGCTCGCCCGTATCGTCGCCATGGTCGAACAGGCTCAGGGCAGCAAGTTGCCGATCCAGGCGCTGGTCGACCGGGTGACGCTGTGGTTCGTACCCGTGGTCATGGCTCTGGCGCTGGCCACGTTCGTCGGTTGGTACTGGCTGGGTCCTCAGCCGGCGCTGGGCATGGCGCTGGTGCACGCCGTGGCAGTGCTGATCATCGCCTGCCCCTGTGCGATGGGCCTGGCGACGCCCACCTCGATCATGGTCGGCACCGGTCGTGGCGCCGAGCTGGGCATTCTGTTTCGCAAGGGCGAGGCGCTGCAGCGGCTCAAGGAGGCCCGCGTGGTTGCACTGGACAAGACCGGCACGCTCACCGAAGGCCAGCCGCGCCTGACCGACCTGCAGCTTGCAACTGGCTTCACCCGCGAAGGGCTGCTGCCACTGCTGGCAGCGGTCGAGGTACTTTCCGAGCATCCGCTGGCCCTGGCCATCGTGGCGGCGGCACAGGAGGAACAGCTGACCTGGTCTCAAGCGCAGGACTTCCAGGCGCACACCGGCTACGGCGTCAGCGCCACGGTGGATGAGCAAAACGTTGCAATCGGTGCCGAGCGCTACATGGCGCAACTGGGTGTGGATACTGCGGCGTTCGCCAGCGCCGCGCACGCGCTGGCCGAACACGGCAAGACCCCACTTTATGCCGCAGTGGATGGCCATTTGGCTGCAGTCATCGCCGTGGCAGACACCCTCAAGCCCTCCACCCAGGCTGCGATTCAGACGCTGCACGCACTGGGCCTGAAAGTGGCGATGATCTCAGGGGATGACCGCCGCACCGCCCAGGCCATCGCCGCCCAGTTGGGCATCGATCAGGTGGTGGCCGAGGTGCTGCCCGAGGGCAAGGTCGATGCCGTTCAGGCCTTGCAGCGCGAGTATGGCCTGACGGTCTACGTAGGCGATGGCATCAACGATGCGCCGGCGCTGGCCCAGGCCGACGTAGGCATGGCCGTGGGCAGTGGCACGGACATCGCCATCGAGGCGGCGGATGTGGTGCTGATGTCGGATAATCTGGGCTCGGTGGCCACCGCCATCGCGCTGTCGACGGCGACCCTGAACAACATTCGTCAGAACCTGTTCTGGGCCTTCGTCTACAACGCTGCCCTGATCCCCGTGGCTGCGGGGCTGCTCTACCCGATCAACGGGCTGACCCTGTCGCCGCAATTCGCGGCGGGGGCCATGGCCTTGTCGTCGGTTTTCGTGCTGGTCAATGCGCTGCGTCTCAAAGGCTTTCAGCCGCCCGCCGTGCGGTCATAGGCGCTGCCGGTCGATGCCATTGGCCGCACGAAGGATATCCGCCATGACCGCAAGGGCGATTTCGGCGGGTGTCTTGCTGCCCAGGTTCAGACCGATGGGGGCATGGATACGCTGCTGTGCATCGGCGTCCAGACCGCCGATGCGCTGAAGGCGCTCGAAACGCTTTTCACTGGTGCGCATCGAGCCCATGGCACCGATGTAGAACGCTGGTGTGCGTACCGCTTCGAGCAGGGTCAGGTCGTCGAGTCGAGGGTCGTGGGTCAACGCCACCACGGCTGTCGCCGAATGGCAGCCGCCTTCGGCGATGAACACCGCGGGCAAGACTTCATGGACCTGCACGCCTGGCAGGTCGAGACGGGCCAGGACTTCGGGGCGTGGTTCGCAGAGGATTACTTCGTAGCCCAGGCTCAAGGCGAACCCGGCACAGAACTCGGCCACCGGCGACAGGCCGGCCAGGATCAGTCGCTGTACGGCGCCGATGCGGATGCGGATTTCTTCATCGCTCACCAGCACCCGCGCATCGCCCATGCTCCCGGGGCGAATGCTGCGCTGATCGCTTCCGGGTACGACCTGGCGAGCCACCAGTTGGCCGCCGGCGAAGGCGTGTTCCACCTGTTGCAGGTGCTCCCGCGTCGCGTCACCGGGCGAGAGGTATTCCACCAGCACATCCAGAACGCCGCCGCAGGGCAGCGCCATGGTCGGCGCCAGGCCGCCGTCGCCGTAGCGCACCACCTGATTGACCGGCGTGAAAAATCCGGCGGCGACGCGCTCGAGAAAATCGTCTTCCACACAGCCACCCGACAACGAGCCGCAATGTTCGCCATTATCCAGAGCGACCAGCATCGCCCCCGGCCCGCGTGGCGCCGAACCGAAGGTCGACAATACCGTGCACAGCCATACGCCCCGGCCCTGGGCAAGCCAGGCCTGGGCCTGTTGTATGACTTGCAGATCAAGCTGCTTCATCGATGGACACCCGTCATGATCCTGCGCAATTCCCCGGCGCCCTGCCCTGCGGCGCTGCTCTGGTGCAACAGACCGCAGGCAGGGGGCAATAGTTTTCCGGGTATGGCGAAAGCATGGCGGCCATCCTTGCAGGCGGCCATCCTTGCAGGCGCCCAACCGCAGCCGGGCACTCGCATCACTGCCCGTACGACTAGGAACCGCGATAGGTGCTGAAGCCGTAGGGGCTGAGCAGCAACGGGATGTGGTAGTGCTGCTCGGTGTTCTTGACCTCGAAGATTACCGGAATTTCCGGGAAGAACGTGTCATGGCCAACCTTGCGGTAGTAGTCTCCGGTCTTGAACACCACGCGGTATTCACCCGCAGCGAATTGGCGCTGCTGCGGAAACAGCTCGGCGATGCGCCCTTGGTCGTTGGTAACGCCCTTGCCCAGTGCTTGCCACTGGTTGCCTTGATGCTGCTCCAGGGTCACTTCGATACCGGCCGAGGGCACCCCGGTTTCAAGGTTCAATACGTGGACGCTCAGGGGATTGGCAGCCATCGCCAGGCCGGACAGCGAGGCCAGGCTGATGGCCAGAAGAGTCTTTTTCAACATGGTGCAGCGCTCCTTCAAGGGTGAATGGCCAGACCGATGGATTCGGTGGCCTTGATTGCACAGGCTTCGTCCTGCTCGGCGCCGCCGGCGCCGGCAATGCCAACGGCACCGACCAGCTGCGTGCCCTCGTAGACCGGCACGCCGCCGCCTAGCAGCAGCAACTGCCCAAGGGAAGTCAGGTTGGCGGCTTCGGGGTTGTTGCGGGCGCGTTCGGCAAAGGCCCGGGTCGGGGTCTTGGTCGAGAGTGCGGTGTAGGCTTTCAACCGCGCCGCTTCGGTGTTGTGCGGGCCCACCGCGTCGCCGCGCTGCTGGACGATGACGTTGCCGCCACGGTCCAGGACCGCCACCGCGGCCACGCAGCCACTGCCGTTGGCCAGTCGCTGGGCGGTCGCCAGGTCCAGGTCCGGATGCTGGGCGAGCGCAGCATGGGCCTGAGTGGCCAGCAGACAGCTCAGGGTGAATGTCATGCAAAGGGCTTTCATCGGGCTTCTCCGTGATCAGTGGCAACCACGTTAACAAGCACGCCCCGACAGAACCCCGTCGCAGGGATTACAACTTTGTAATAGGCAATCGGGCGGCGGAGGCCTAGCCTATGCGCGGGTACAGGAGCTGAACGATGCGTGTGTTGCTGGTTGAAGATGAAGCGAAAACGGCGGACTTCCTCGCCAAGGGGCTGGGTGAATCCGGCTTTTCGGTAGACGTGGCGCTCAACGGGCTGGATGGACGCTATCTGATCGAACAACAGGCGTATGACCTGGTGATTCTCGATGTCATGCTGCCCGGCCTGAACGGCTGGCAACTGCTCAAGCTGATCCGCCAGCGAGGCGCGACACCGGTGCTGTTCCTGACCGCCAAGGACGCCATCGAAGATCGCGTGCGCGGGCTGGAGCTGGGCGCCGACGACTACCTGGTGAAACCGTTCGCCTTCGCCGAGCTGCTGGCGCGGGTGCGTACGCTGCTGCGTCGGGGCGCGGTGCGCGAGGTCGAGCACTACCAAGTGGCCGATCTGGAAGTGGACGTGCTGCGCCGTCGAGTCAGCCGTGGTGGGCAACGCATCAGCCTGACCAACAAGGAGTTCGCCTTGCTGCACATGCTGATCAGCCGGCCCGGTGAGGCGCTCTCGCGCACATTGATCGCGTCCCAGGTGTGGAACCTGAATTTCGACAGCGACACCAACATGGTCGAGGTAGCGATACGCCGCCTGCGGGCCAAGGTCGACGATCCATTCATGCCCAAGCTGATCCATACCGTGCGTGGCGTCGGCTATCGGCTGGAGCACCAGGATGAGTGAACGCCGCCATTCCCTGGCCTGGCGGCTGGCGCTGGCCGTGGCAGTGGTCTGCACGCTGGCGATGAGTGCGGTCGCAGTGTTTCTGTATCGCTCGCTGGCGGCCGAGATTGCCTACCGCGACGACCTCGCCCTACTGGGTCGGCTCGAGCAGGTCCGCACCCTGCTCCACGACAGCGACAGCCTGGGCGTGCTGCAGCAGCGCCCTCAGTTGTACCAGAACATGCTTGGCAATCAGGAGAGCGTGCTGCGGGTGCGTCGCGCAGATGGCAGCCTGGTGTTCGAAATCAACCCCCATGGCGAAACACTGGGCGATCCGCCACGGATCGGTGTGAGTCAGCAGCCGAGCCGGACCGACATTCGTCAGGACCGTAACGCCTTGTTGCTGGCCGGTGACGCGGTCGGTCCGGCGGGCGAAGCGTTGACGGTGATGGTCGGCAAACGCCTGCATGAGCGCGAAGCGATTCTGGCCAGCTATCGGCTGCGTCTTTACCTGGCCGTGGCGGCGGGAGCCTTGCTGGCCTGGATCATCGGTCTGCTGCTGGTACGGCGGGCCCTGACACCCCTGCGCGATATGGCCGACGCGCTGGCCCTCATCGACCTGCGCAATCTGCATCGACGGCTGGCCGATACCGCCGCGCCCCTGGAATTGCTGGCGCCCCTCCAGGCGCTCAATGGCATGCTGGCGCGGCTCGAACAGGGTTTCGAACGGCTCTCGCAATTCTCGGCCGATCTGGCCCACGAAATTCGCACCCCGCTGCACACGCTGCTGGCCAGCACGGGCCAAGCCCTGAACCAGCCCCGCAGTTCGGATGAATACCGTGAATTGCTCGCTTCCAACATCGAGGAGTACGAGCGCCTGAACCGCATGGTGGAAAACCTGCTGTTTCTGGCCCGTGCCGACCACGGCCAGCGCCGGGTGCACCTGCAGGCCATCGACCTTGCTCATCTGGGCGAAGAGCTGTGCGACTACTTCCAGCTGCTGGCCGACGAGCGCGGTGCATGCCTTGAGCATTCGTTGCACGGGACGTTGAACACCGACCTGCAATTGTTGCAACGGGCCTTGGGCAATCTGCTCGCCAACGCGGTGCGCCACGCCCGCCCCGGCACGACTGTGCGGTTGAGCCGACACGATGACGCGGCGTTCGTGCGCCTGTGCGTACGCAACGAAGGTGACACCATCGCGCCCGAGCATCTGCCGAGGTTGTTCGACCGCTTCTTCCGCATCGACCCGGCACGCACGGAGCCTGGCGACTCCGGTGGCCTGGGGCTGGCCATCGTGCAGTCGATCATGACGTTGGTGAACGGCAAGGTGAGTGCGTCCAGTCACGACGGCGTGACGACCTTTACCTTGAGCTTCCCAAATGCAGGCGCTGTGCAGCTTGATTCCTACGTTGATAGCGACACTTCATCGGCGTGATTGAAAAAATCTCTGAGCATTCCGGTTCACAGCGCGGTCGATTCAATTAGTGGTTACAAACCCTATCCCGCAAACCTGTACCAGGAGATTTCAAATGGCCGTTGCCAATGTGAAACAGGAACTCAAGACCGTATCGTCCGTCAAGGCCAAGGCCGAGAAAGGCGAAGGCGCCCGCTTGCAGAACCAAGCTGAAGTTGGTCAGGAACTGGCAGTGCTGCTGTCTGACGTCTTTGCGCTGTACTTCAAAACCAAGAACTACCACTGGCACATGAAAGGCTCGCATTTCCGCGACTATCACCTGCTGCTGGAAGAGCAAGCCACTCAGATCTACGCCATCACTGACCTGATTGCCGAGCGCGCCCGCAAGATCGGCGAGCCGACCGTTCGCTCGATGGAACAGATGGTGCAACTCAAGCGTCTGGCCAGCAGCGAAGTTGCCGACCTGTCGCCGGAAGACATGCTGACCGAGCTGCATGATGACAACCAGTCCCTGGCTGCCTACATGCGCACTACCCACGGCGTCACCGACGAAGCCAACGACCTGTCCACCACCAGCCTGCTGGAAGAGTGGATCGACCAGGCCGAAGAGCGTGCCTGGTTCCTGGGTCAGACCGTCGGCAAGTGATTGCGACGGTGCAACTGTGATGCCGGCAGCGCCCTGTTGCCGGTCATTCAGTGAGCGTGAGCGTGGTCAGGTGCATTCAGCGCCCTGGCCACGGCGTTCACTTCCAGCGTTTCTTCCTTTCCCTGTGCATTCTTGATCTTCAGAGTCAATGGCACCGCATCACCCTCTTTCACCTGGTTGACCAAGCCCATCAACATCACGTGATAGCCGTTGGCATCGAACACGACCGGTTCGCCTGCGGGTAGACTGACTTCGTCCACCGGCAACATGCTCATCACGTCGCCTTTCATGGTCGACTGGTGGATCTGCGTGTCCTTGGCAGCCGGTGACTTCACGCTGAGCAAGGTGCTGTCCGAATCCGCCGTCAGCGTCATGAATGCGCCGGTGGCCGGCTGGCCTGGAACCGTGGCACGTGCCCAGGCATCTTCCACGGTGGTTTGGGCCATGGCATAGCCGGAGAGGCTCAGGGCGACTGCCAGGAAGGTGGATTGGCGCAGGGCTTTCAAAGTGGCAACGGGTTTCATCAGCAGACTTCCATTACGGTGAGCAGGTCCTCGGCGCACTCTTGTGCGGTGAGGGAATGGGACAGACCCAGGCGCAGCACGCCTCGGGAGTCGTAGACGTAACTGGTCGAGGTATGGGAGATGGTGTAGGTATCCCCTACCGGGACCTTTTCGTAGAACACCTTGAACTCCTTCGCCACCTCGGCGGTTTGTTCCAGCGTACCGCGCAGGGCCACGAAGGTGGGGTCGAAGAGTTTGACGTAGGCGTCGAGCACTTCCGGCGTGTCGCGTTCGGGGTCCAGGGTGATGAAGATCACCTGCAGGCGGTCACCGTCGCGGCCCATGAGTTTCTTGGCCTGGACCGCACGCGCCAAGGTGGTCGGGCAGACGGCCGGGCACTGGGTGAAACCAAAGAACACCATGGGCATCATGCCGCGAAAACTGGACAGGGTCTTTTCGTTGCCCTGCGGATCCTTGAGCCGGAAGGTGCGGCCAAGGATCTCGTTGCTCAGGTCCTTGCCGTACTTGAACGACAGCGTATTGCTGTCGCCACATCCGGCCAGTGCACCGAGACCGAGAATGCCCATACTGGCGAGTACTCGGCGGCGGGTCGGGAAATCGTTCATGCCATATCGCCCTCTGAAGAGGGCCGCAGTTTAAGGTCCACAGCGGCGCTTGGGCACTGCAACCTGTCACATTTTGTTTAATCGCGGACGCTCAGGCATACCGTGCCATGCCCTTCGCGGTCCGTGGCCGCGAAAAAGCACCCCGGTCACTCAGGCCTCTACCTAAAAAACCGACCAGCCGATCCGCTCGCTGAGCAGCTCCAGTGCAGCCATGCCGGCCAGCGAGTTGCCTGCAGGGTTGAGTTCCGGTGACCAGACGCACACCGTGAACTGCCCCGGCACCACCGCGACGATGCCGCCGCCTACCCCGCTCTTGCCTGGCAACCCGACGCGGTAGGCGAAGTTGCCCGCCTCATCGTACAGCCCGCTGGTGGCCATGATCGAGTTGACCTGCTGGGTCTGGCGCCGGGTCAGCACCTGTTCGCCACTGTGTTTGCAGTAGCCGTCGTTGGCCAGGAAGCAGAAGGCGCGGGCCAGATCGACGCAGTCCATGCGCAACGCGCAGTGGCTGAAATAGCTGCGCAGCACCGCCTCGACGTCATTATGGAAGTTGTCGAACGACTTCATCAGGTAAGCCATGGCCGCATTGCGCGCCCGGTGCTGGTATTCCGATTCCGCCACCCGGCCATCGACGATCACCTGAGGGTTGCCCGACAACCGCCGCGCCAGGTCGCGCATCGACAGCGCAGGCGCGGCGAAGCGCGACTGGTTGATGTCGCAGATCACCAGCGCACCGGCGTTGATGAACGGGTTGCGCGGCCGACCCCGTTCGAACTCCAGCTGCACCAGGGAATTGAACGGCTGTCCGGACGGCTCATGGCCCAACCGCTGCCAGATGTCTTCACCCGAGTGGCCGATCGCCTGGACCAGGCTGAACACCTTGGAAATGCTCTGAATGGAAAACAGCGTGTGGGCATCGCCGGCGCTGAACACTTCACCATCGTTGCCGTACACGGCAATACCCAGTTGCGCGGCGGGCACATCGGCCAACGCCGGAATGTAATCGGCCACCTTGCCTTGTCCGATCAGAGGGCGGACGGCATCCAGTATCTCAACCAAAAGCGCTTGCATCGGGCTACTCGCATCAAGGGATCAAGCCGTAGACGGCGGCACTTGCAAACGCATCACAGATCCGCTCTGCCTGGAGTGGCGGTGCATCTACCGGACCGCAGTGCACCCTTCGCGGGTAGAAGGCTCGCCGCCCGCCCCGCTCCCACAAGGTGCGGTGGCGATCCTGTGGGAGCGGGCTCTGCCCGCGAAGAACTCAACGCGGTGCATCTGCTGGTCCGCGGTGCGCCCTTCGCGGGTAGAACCCGCTCCCACAGGGTCCACATCACACTCACGTTCACCACCACACCTTGTGGGAGCGGGGCGGGCGGCGAGCCCTCTGCCCGCGAAGAAGTCAACGCGGTGCATCTGCTGGACCTCTCAGCGATACCCCCGCGCCTGCAGGTCGAACAGTTCGGCGTAACGCCCCGCCTGAGCCATCAGTTGTTCATGGTTGCCGCGCTCCAGCACCCGGCCCTGTTCCAGGACGACAATATGGTCGGCATTGCGCACACTCGAGAAGCGGTGCGAAATCAACAGGGTCATGCGGCCCTTGGCGTACTCGCGAAAATGCTCGAACACCGCCGCTTCGGCACTGGCGTCCAGTGCTGCGGTAGGCTCATCGAGAATCAGGATGTCGGCATCGCGCCGCATGTACGCCCGCGACAGCGCCAGCTTCTGCCATTGCCCACCGGACAGTTCCTGCCCACCCGCAAACCAGCGCCCCAACTGAGTGGCATAGCCGTGCTCCAGACGCTCGATAAAAGGCTCGGCCGTGCCCTGCACCGCCGCCTCGCGCCAGCGCTGGGTGTCATCGAACGCACGGGTGTCACCCACCCCGAGGTTTTCCCCGACGCTGAACTGATAGCGGATGAAATCCTGGAAGATCACCCCGATTCGCTGACGCAGCGCCTCTTCCTGCCAGTCCTGCAGATCGCTGCCGTCGAGCAGGATGCGACCCTCGTCAGGCCGGTACAGACGCGTCAGCAGCTTGATCAAGGTGGTCTTGCCTGAACCGTTCTCACCCACCAGCGCCAGGCTCTTGCCCGGCATCAGGTGCAGGTCGATACCCTGCAAGGTGGCGCGGTTGGCGCCTGGATAGCGGAAGCCCAGCCCTTCACAGCGCAGGCCGTCGCCCGGCTTCACGCCTTGAGTGAGATCGCCTTGAGTGGCCTGCACCGGGTAGGCCAGATAGTCATACAGGTCCGCCAGGTACAAGCCGTCTTCGTACAGGCCGCCGATCGCCGTAAGGCTGCTGCTGACCGCGCTCTGCCCCTGCTTGAACAACACCAGGTACATGGTCATCTGCCCCAGGGTGATGTGTCCGTTCACCGTGTCGATGACGATCCAGCCATACGCCAGATAGAACGCCGTCGTCCCCAGCAGACCCAGCACGAAACCCCAGCCGTCCCGGCGCAAGGTCAGACGGCGGTCCTCGGCATACAGCTTGGTGAAGGTGTCGCGATAGCGCTGCAGCAAGAGCGGCGCGAAGCCGAACAGCTTCACCTCCTTGATGTAGCCCTCGTGGGAAAGCAGTGTTTCGATGTAGTTCTGTCGACGGGTTTCCGGTGCGCGGCGGCTGAACAGGCGGAAGGCATCGCCGGAAAAATGCGCTTCGGCAAAGAACACCGGCAATGCGCCGATCACCAGGATCACCAATGCCCACGGCGAGAAATGCACCAGCAACACACCGAAGCTGACCAGGGAAATCAGGTTCTGCACCAACCCCAGCGACTTGCTCACCAGCGCCAGCGGTCGCGTGGACGCTTCACGGCGCACGCGCACCAGCTTGTCGTAGAACTCCGAGTCCTCGAACTGCATCAACGAAAGCGTCTGGGCTTTCTCCAGAATCAGTGTATTGACCTTCTGTCCCAGCTGGACACGCAGCAGCGCCTGTTGCACCGAGAGGCCGCGCTGCGCTGCGGCCAGCAGTGCCAGCACACCGGCTTCCATCAGGACATAGCGCAACACCGGCCACAGCGGCGCAGCGCCGGTCTGCTGGTGCAGTTGCATGGCTGATACCACTGCATCGACGATGCGCTGGCCCAGCCAGGCTGCCAATGCTGGCAGGATCCCTGCGGCCAGCGTGGCCAGTACCAGTCCCAGCAGCAGGCCGGGTGAAGTCGCCCAAACCAGTTGCAAGGCACGTCGGGCCTGGCCCAGAAAATTCTTCAGGCGAGAGAAGTCGAGCATCGACAAAAGCGTTCCTTGAACAAGATATATGGCCGCAGCCATGACACAATTTACCTTCCAGCCCAGAGTCGACAGCTGTGTGGCGGACTTATTCCAGGTACCCATGGTCATTTAACGGATGAATGCATTCAAATCCATTGCTCTACCCTTCTGGTTGCGCCGCGTGCTGCGGCCGTTGCTCGATCCCTACCGTCGTTACCGGCACGCGCGCCTGATCCACGCCGCACGCATCGTCGCCGCCTTGCTGGTGTCCATCCTGCTGACCAGTGGTTTCAACCTGCCCCACGGCGAGTGGGCATCGGTCACCCTGCTGATCGTCATCGGCGGACTCCAGCACCATGGCAATATCGGCAAGAAATCGGTGGAACGTGCCTACGGCACCCTCATCGGCGCCGCGCTCGGGCTGGCCGTGGTGGCCCAGCAGAACTACTTCGAACTGCCCATCGTCACTTACCTGCTGATGTCGGTGGCCTGTGGGTTCTTCGCCTACCATGCGATCGGCAAGGGCGGCTACACGGCGCTGTTGTCGGCCATCACGCTGTTTATCGTCGCCGGCCATGGCGACAATCCGATCACCGACGGCCTGTGGCGCACCGTCGACATCCTCATCGGCATCGCCCTGGCCTTGGCGTTCTCGTTCGCCCTCCCGCTTTACGCCGTGTATTCCTGGCGCTACAACCTCGCCACCGGATTGCGCGGCTGCGCGACCATTCACAGTCGGATCGTCAGTGGCCAGCCGGTGTCGGCCGATGAACACCTCAAGTTGATGGCCAAGCTCAACGCGAACATGGTCCAGCTACGCTCGCTGCTCCCGTCGGTATCCAAGGAAGTGAAGATCTCCATGACCGAGCTGGACGCGATCCAGGGTCATTTCCGCATGTGCCTGAGCACCTTGGAGATCCTCGCCAACCTGCGCCCCAGCGGGACCGACCGCAACGCCATGGCGCAATTGCAGCAGTGCCTGAGCGGTGAGCACCGGCACATTCGTCGGCAACTGGTGGGCATGGCCCGCGCCTTGCGCGATGGTGCCACCGAACGGCTGGAGCGCAACTACGCCAGCGCCGATGCGGACGCGCCCAACGTGGTGCCCGGTGAGCTGATCGGGTATCGCCTGCTGACGCTGCAATTGGTCAATAACCTCGACGGGCTGCAGCAACGATTGGCCAAGACCGCGAGCCGCTGGAAGATCTGACGCGGCGCGCGCGAGGTGCCGCGCGATGGAACTCCCTCAGCGTGGCCGGCCTCAAACCTTGCATGGGGCAAGAGCGATGGCCACTCCGGTCCATCCCGCCATTTCGAGGTCGCGCATGAACATCGATAAATTGAGTAGCCACGTCAACAATGGCGAAATCCACGAAGTGAACCTGGTCTCCATGGAGGGTGGCTCCTACGTGCTGCACGCTATCCTGGAGGGTGTGTCCCAGCCGGTGGCCAGTGACAATGGCGCGACCATTCACGTCGCCTCGGTCGAGGAAGCACGCAAGGTGCTGGCCGGTGTCGCCGACATCAAGTTGTTCCTTGTGCAGGGCAACGCCCATGACGAGATGATTGGCAACCCCGAGGAAGGCAACCACATCATGCGCGAAGAAATTCCCCTGCGTTCCAGCCTGTAATCATCACCCCTGTAGCAGCGGCGCAAGCCGCGTCGGCCACACCGCGTTCACAGTGACCTGTTGCGG